>JANXYE010000550.1 GCA_025350285.1 Chloroflexota bacterium | reverse complement strand
TTCGAAAACGCGCGCCGCCGGGGATCGCCGGGTTCGTGGCTGGCAGTTCGTCCATGTCCTGATGGTAGTGTACACGGCCTCGACGCGTCGCACGGCGGGTAAACGCCCTCACCCCCCGGCCTAAACAACTTCGCGGGGGAGGGGGAGAAGCCCGTCACTGAAAAAGGTAAGGCTCGTTCG
Organism: Chloroflexota bacterium; assembly: GCA_025350285.1. GTDB lineage: Bacteria > Chloroflexota > Dehalococcoidia > Tepidiformales > Tepidiformaceae > JANXYE01. The sequence continues at coordinate 16,494 of JANXYE010000550.1, read as the reverse complement.
CCACTCGCGGCGAGGACTGGCTCCTGATGGCTCTGGAGCCGCGTCGCCAATCCTGGCCGCGACGGATGCGGAGCGGTCTTTGTGAGAGCCCGCGGCCGAGCGCCGCGAGAAGCCGCTAGACGCAGCTAAAACAGGGCCGCGTCAATGCCCCAGGTCATCCCCGCGCCGGTCGCGAAGAGGACCACTTCGATAAGGAGCATCATCAGGTTCTGGCCCTGTTCGCCCTGGTCCTTCAGGCCGGCCAGCAGGAAGTAGTTGAAATTGAGGAAGATGCCGACGATCAGGCCAAGGGGCGTGACGAAGCCGAGCGCGAGGCTGATGCCGACGCTGAATTCGCCGAGGACGACGAGCCACGAGGTGACGACTCGCCGCCGCTGAGACGAGAGCGAGGCCTTGCGAACGACCGCCGCGAAGGCCGGAATCGGATGGTCCTTCGTGAGCGAATCGACCCAGCCCATGCTGCCGCCGCGGAGGAAACTGCGCAGCGGCTTATGGCGCACGCTTTCGAGCCACCAGAGGCCGATGCCGATGCGCAGGATTGCGAGCCATTCCGCGTGCGTTTGCCAGTCGAAAATGTCCACGGGCCAAGAGTTCCGAGTTCTGAGTTCTGAGGGGCCAGTACCAAGTACCGAGGTCGGAGTATGGGCATCGGCGCCGAGTAGCGCTATGCCCGACCGGAGATGGAGCGGCGGAGAACTTCGATCTGGGCGCTTTCTTCCAGGGCCATGACCCAATGGAGGGCCTCCCAGACGGTATTGCCGCGGGCGTAGGCGCCGTGGCCGCGAAGGAAGACGACCAACCGTGATTGGAGGGCGCTGGCGATCTGCTCGGTCTGGCGCGGCCCGGGCGCGATGATCGGTACGTCGGTCAGGTGAAGCGCGCCTTCAAAATCGGGCGGGACGAAGAGATCGGTATCGAACGAGAGGGCGGTCATGTGACGGGCGTGGGCGTGGGTGACCGCCTGGGCGGAGGTGATGGCATAGATCGTCGAGTGGAGGACGGTGTCGCTGGAGGGCGGCGGGCCTTCGTGGTGGCCGTCCGGGTGGACGAAACTGATGTGGCGCTCGCGCAGGCGCCCGAGCATCGTTCCCGTCCCCGTAATCCACATGCCCACGCCCGAGCGCAGGCTGAGGTTGCCGCCGTGGCTCGTGACCAGCCCGTGGCTGTAGAGGTCCTTGCCGACCTCCTGGAGTTCCCAGAGCGTTTTAGGCGGGAGATTCATGGGTTGTTAGACCTTGGTTGTTGGATCTTGGTTCCCATCGTCGCCAACCAGGAACCAAGGTCCAACAACCAACAACTCAGTAATTGAACAGGTTTCCGCCGCCATCCACGTAGATGCGCTGTCCGGTGAGGTAGCCAGCTGCATCGGAGCAGAGGTAGCGGACGACATCGGCGACGTCCTCGGGCTGGCAGACGTGGCCGAACGGGCTGCTGGCATCAAGCTCACGGATGTCGGTGGTCCCACGTGTGGCACGGGCGAGGCGACGGCCCATATCCGACTCGACCAGCCCGGGGGCGACGATGTTGACATGGATATGGTTCTTCCGCTCCTCCTTGTAGAGCGTGAGGGCCACCGCCTCCATGGCGGCCTTGCCCATGTTGTAGGGCGAGCCGTTGCCCGCGTAGGCCTGCGTCGCGGCGCTGGAAATCATGATGATGTCGCCCCGGGGGCGCGTGCGCATGGAGGCGAGCACGAGCTTCGAAAGATAGAACGCGCCGAAGGCGTGGGTGCGCACGACGCGCTCCATCTCCAGCGGGTCGGTATCGAAGATGCTCTGTCCGCGGCTAGCGATGCCCGCGTTGTTGATGAGGATATCGACGAAGCCGAAGTCTGCGACGATCTGCTCGACCATCGTCTTGTCTTCGTCCCAGTTATCGACGGAAGCGTGGTAAGCCTTCGCCTTGCCGCCAGCGGCGATGATTGCGGCCACGGTTTCGTTGGCGGCGTCCTCATCCTTGCGGTAGTTCACGGCGACCGTCGCGCCGTCGGCGGCGAGGCCCATCGAAATGCCGCGGCCAATACCGCGGCCACCGCCCGAAACAAGCGCGACACGTCCTTCGAGAGCCATTCGTCACCATCCTGAGCGAGTTGTGGCGGGATTCTACCTTGCGTGGGCGCTGGACGCTGGGGTGAATTCATTAGCGGGCTAACCCGGTCCTGGGCGACGCGGAAACGCCTCGCGGGCGAGCCTCTTGGCGCAACCGCTCCGTATCCGTCGCGGCCAGGATTGGTTGGTTGCGGGACCGGCAAATCCAGCCGCGACTGGAAGGAGCGGTCTTTGCGGTCGCGCCAACTTCGGCCCCCCCGACATCGAGGCAGCCGAGAAGTGCCGCATCGCTCGCGGACGGGGTATCGTGAGAGGCGGGCGGAGCAGAGAGGGTACGTGGGGATGCTTGATGGCAAGGCGGCGCTCGTGACGGGGGGATCGCGCGGGATTGGCCGCGCAATCTGCCTGGAGCTGGCACGGGAGGGCGCGCGCGTCGCCGTCAACTTCCAATCGTCCGCGGCGGCGGCCGATGAAGTCGTGGCCGAGATCGAAGCCGGCGGAGGCGATGCGTTCGCTCTGCGTGGCGATGTCGCCAGTGCCAACGATGCGGCGGCGATCGTGAAGGCGACCGTGGACCGCTTCGGCGCGCTGGATGTGCTCGTCAACAACGCCGGGATCACGCGGGACGGGCTGCTCATGCGCATGTCTGAAGACGACTGGGACGCTGTGCACAATACGAACCTGCGTGGCGCCTTCCTGGTGACGAAGGCGGCGATGCGGCCGATGCTACGGGCACGAGGCGGGCGGATCATCAACGTCACGAGCGTCGTCGGGGTGATCGGCAACGCCGGTCAGGCGAACTACGCGGCGGCCAAGGCGGGGCTCATCGGCTTCACGCGGGCGGTGGCGCGGGAAGTGGCCTCGCGCGGGATTACGGTGAACGCGGTGGCGCCGGGGTTCATTCAGACGGACATCACGGCCGCGATGACGGAACAACAGGTCGCGGCGGTGATGGGTCAGGTGCCGCTGGGCCGGATGGCGGCCGCGAATGAGGTGGCGCCGTTGGTCGCGTTCCTGGCGAGCGCGGGGGCGGGCTACATCACGGGACAGTGCATCCACGTTGATGGCGGCATGGTGATGGCATGACGGACAGTGTGATGCGGCGCGCCCGCTTCCTCGTGGTGGAGGCCCTCTACGAATCCGAGACGTCGAATCACGACCCGGAAACGGCCTACAACCGCCGCGTGGAAGACGAATCGGAGGAGGATCCGGCCCTGGCCGCGCCTGGGCCCAGCGGCTTCGGGCGCGGGGCCCTGCGGGGAGTGCTCAAGCGAATCCCCGAACTTGATGAATACATTCAGAATGCGGCAACGCAGTATCCAGTCGACACGATGGCCGTCGTTGACCGGAACATTCTTCGGCTTGCAATATGGGAACTGCTGACTGATGATGCCGCGCCCGCCGGAGCCGTCGTAAACGAGGCCGTCGAGTTGGCACACCGGTACGGTGGCGAGAGCACGCCCGGCTTTGTGAACGGCGTGCTACGTACCGTGAGCGAACGAATCCGGGCCGCAAGAGCGGCCTCTCGGGCGCCCCAGGGGGCGCTCGTTGCAAGCCCTGAGGAGAACTGAACTTGTCTACTGTTTTCGAACGCGTCCGCGCTATCGTGGTCGAACAGCTTGGTGTTGAGGAGGAGGAAGTGGCTCCCAACGCATCCTTCGTGGACGACCTCAACGCCGACTCCCTGGACCTCGTCGAACTCATTATGTCGCTCGAAGAGGAGTTTTCCGGGGATGCCGGCGAACTAGAGATCAGCGATGAAGATGCGGAAAAGATCGCGACCGTGCAGGACGCCGTAGATTACCTTAGGGATCATGGCATCGAGGACAAGTAGCCTGCTCCGCGGCGGACGGGCGGCGAGCCCTCGAGCTGGAGGAGGCTGACGTGCAGTTCTTGGGCGTCGGTTGGCAAGAAATCGCGCTAATCATGGTCGTGGCCCTCGTGGTCGTCGGCCCTGAGCGGCTTCCGAACGTGGCCTACCAGATCGGCAAAGCCGTCCGCACGATGCAGTCCTACGCCCGGGCGGTGCGCAGCGAATTCAGCGAAGAGATCGGCTACATCGAAGAGCAATACAAGACGGTCAAGGGCGAAATGTCCGAGGCGTCCCAGGCGTTGCGCGTGGAGCAGCAGAAGTTCGCGTCCGAGATGCGCTCGGTGACGGCCGAGGTGCAGAGCCAGGTCCAGGATGTGACGCACCTGGCACACGCGAATGTCGTGAATATCGATGGAAGCCCGGTAAACCAATCGCCGGCGCTGGCCAGTGTGTATGCACCGGGTGCGTTCGATACATCGGCGCTACCGAACCTGCCTTCGCTGCCGCCGGCAAGCGCGGGGCCGGCCTCTTCGCCTCCAGCCACACGGGCGCCATACGTGGGGGCCCCGCCGGCGGCGCCTCCGCCTCCACTGGTGTTTTAGCGATGGACAAGACGCGCGCGGCTAGCCCGGCGAAAAGCCGATGTCCCCGGCCCCTGTCCGGAGGCCTGACATGAGCGCACAGCCGGCCCAGGAACCGCCTCCCGACCTGAAACCCGTCGAGGGCCACCACGGCGGGCCCGACATGACGCTCATCGATCATCTCAAGGAGCTGCGCAACCGCGTCATCATCTGCGCGCTGGCGCTGGTCATTGGGTCGCTGGTCTCTTTCCTCTTCTGGGAGAGCATCTTGGGCTGGCTGCTCGCGCCCGCGCGTGTGGATCACCCGGAATTCACGCTGACCAGCTTCTCGCCCACGGATCGGATCTCCGCCATCTTCAAGATCGGCCTCTACGGCGGAGTAATCCTCGCCTCGCCGGTCATGATTTATCAGCTACTGATGTTCGTCGTCCCCGGGCTCACCCCACGGGAGCGAAAATGGTTGTTGCCGGGCGTGCTGGGTGCGATTCTGTTCCTGGTTGCGGGCATGGCCTTCGCCTACTTCATCATCCTGCCGGCCTCCCTCAATTTCCTGTTGGACCTGGGGAGCAAGCAGATCGAGACGAAGATAGGCATTCAGGCATACATGGATTTCGTCACACGAATCATATTCTTCGTCGGGCTCTCGTTCGAAATGCCAGTCGTGCTGGGCATCGTCGGGAAGCTGGGCGTGATCCGTCCCAGGCAGATGCTGAAGTTCTGGCGTTACGCGGTACTGATCATCGTTATTCTTGCAGCCGTCATCACTCCAACACCGGACCCGTATAATCAGATGCTCGTGGCGGGGCCGATGTTCGCGCTTTACGCCCTTGGGGTGGCGTTTGCGTACATGCTTCAGCCGCGTAAGCCGAGAGGCCAGCCAGCGGCATGAGCGAACGCCATTCGGCGGTTGGTCTCGCGGCGACGGGCCTGGGCGGAGGCTTCTTCAGCGGCCTCACCGGCGTGGGCGGTGGCGCCATCATGGTCCCGCTGATGACCGGCGTGCTGCGCATGCGCCAGCACACGGCGCACGGGACATCGCTGGTAGTGATCATTTTCGCGGCGGCGGCGAGCGCCCTGGTCTACCAGGTGCGCGACGGGGTGAACTGGGGGCTGGTCGGCGTGCTCCTGCCCGCCTCGCTTGTAGGTGCGTACGTTGGGGCAAGGCTGGTGCAGTTCCTGCCGGCGATGCGCCTGCGGCAGGTCTTCGGGGCGTTCGTGTTCGCGGTCGGGCTGCGGCTGCTCCTGGTCCAGAGTGTGGACGCCATTTTCGATGTGCACGGCGCGAGCGAAGCGCTGCTCGGCGGCGGCATCGGCCTCATCGGGGGGCTGGTTGCCGGGGCGCTGGGCGTGGGCGGTGGAGCGATCTTCGTTCCAGCGCTCGTGATTTTGCTCGGGACGGACCAGCACGAGGCGCAGGGCGTTTCGCTCTGCGTGATCGTCGGGGCCGCAATCACCGGGGCGCTGACGCACGCGCGGCACGGCTCGGTGGATACCGCGGCGGCGAAGTGGATCGCGCCGCTGGCGGTGCCGGCCGGGATGGGCGGCGCGCTGGTCGCTTCGTGGCTCGATGGCGATGTGCTCCAGCGCATCTTCGCCGTAGTGCTCGTGCTTGTCGGTGTGCAGATGTTCGCGACCGCGACGCTGAACCTTCGGCGCGATCGGGCGGCGCTTGCGGCGGAGGGCGCGGCCGCGTGAGCGCCGAAGAGATAGCCGCCGGCCTGTACGCCCGCGTGCGCGGCTGCCAGCTCTGCGCTTTGGCGAAAACGCGGACGCTGGCGGTGCCGGGCGAAGGCCCGCTGGCCGCCGAGGTGATGTTCATCGGCGAGGCTCCGGGCGCGAATGAAGACAAGCTGGGCCGGCCGTTCGTTGGCGCGGCCGGCAACTTCCTGGGCGAACTGCTGGCTGCGGCCGGGTTGGGGCGCGAAGAGGTGTACATCTGCAACGTGCTGAAATGCCGCCCGCCGGGCAACCGCGATCCGCTGCCCGCGGAGATCGACGCCTGCCGGGACTACCTTGATGAGCAGATCGACCTCGTTGACCCGCTGGTAATCGTGACGCTGGGGCGCTTCAGCATGGCGAAGTTCTTCCCGAACCAGGTGATTTCGCGCGTTCACGGCCAGCCGCGAGAGACGGCGGGGCGGTTCTACGTGCCGATGTATCACCCGGCGGCGGCCCTCCACCAGGGGAACCTGCGCGAGGTGATGTTGACCGATTTCCGCACGCTCCCGGCCTTGCTGGCGCGGGCACGTGGCCAGGCGGGCTTACTCCAGGCGGGGGGCGCGCCGCCACCGCGGGCCCCGGCGCCAGCCCATGGGGCGGACAGCCTGAACGGCGACCCGGCGTCCGGGGTCGCGCCTATCGCGGCGGGGGCCACACTCGAACAACAGCGAAACGACGGGGCGGGAGCGCCGCCCACCATCGAGAAAACTGACGCGCCCGCCGGAGCGCTTGCCCACCGGCAGAACAACGGCAGATGAAACTTTTCGAATGACAGAGAACACCATGACCAAACCCAACCTGCGCGTAATTCCCCTCGGCGGCCTCGGCGAAATCGGCCGCAACATGATGCTGATCGAGTACGGCGACGACATCATCGTCGTCGATGTCGGCCTCATGTTCCCCGAGGAAGAGATGCTCGGGGTGGACCTCGTCATCCCGGACTTCACCTACCTGCGGGAGCACCGGGAGAAGCTGCGGGCCGTGTTTCTCACGCACGGGCACGAAGACCACGTGGGCGCGCTGCCCTACTTCCTGCGCGAGTTCAACGCGCCGATTTACGGCGCGACCCTAACCCAGGGCCTGGTGCGGGTGAAGCTCCAGGAGCACCGGCTGCTGCAAAAGACCGACCTCCACGTGGTCAAGCCGGGCGACGTGATCGAGGCGGGCGTTTTCACCGTGGAGTTCTTCACCGTCGCTCACAGCATCCCGGACGCTTGCGGGCTGATCATCCGAACGCCGCTCGGGCCGCTCATCCATACCGGCGACTTCAAGATCGACCACACACCGGTGATGGATCAGCACACGGACCTCATCCGGCTGGCGCAGATCGGTGCGGAGGGCTGCCTGCTGCTGATGGCGGACTCGACGTACGCCGAGCAGGAAGGCTTCACCCCAAGCGAACAACTCGTCGGCGAGGCGCTCCGCAACATCCTCGTGAACGCCAAAGGGCGAGTGATTATCGCGACCTTCGCTTCGCTCATCGCGCGCATCCAGCAGGTGATCGACGGCGCCGTGTTCACCCACCGCAAGGTCTTCGTGACCGGCCGTTCGATGATTGACAACGTCGCGATGGCCCGCCAACTCGAGTATCTCAACGTACCGAACGGTGTGCTTATCGGTGTCGAGGAGATGCGAAACACGCCCAAGGAAAAGCTCGTGGTCGTGACGACGGGCAGCCAGGGCGAGCCGACCAGCGCGCTCACGAAGATGGCGAACGGCGACCACCGCCACATCAACATCGAAAAGGGCGACACGATCGTCCTCTCGGCGACGGCCATCCCCGGGAACGAGCAGGCCGTCTACCGGAACGTGGACAACCTGTTCCGGCTCGGCGCCGACGTTATGTATAATCGCGTGCAGAATATTCACGTCCGCGGCCACGCCAGCCGGGAAGAGCTCAAGATCATCCAGGGCCTGCTCCAGCCGGAGTACTTCGTGCCGATCCACGGCGAATACCGGCACATGGTCGTCCACGCGAAGCTCGCCGAGTCCGTGGGCGTACCGGAGGGGAATGCGTTCGTTATGACGGACGGCGACGTCCTCGAAATCAATGAGGATGCGGCCTTCATCTCCGGGCGCGTGCCAGCGAGCTACGTCTACGTGGACGGTCTCGGCATCGGGGACGTCGACCAGCACATTCTTCGCGACCGGGCCCACCTTTCCACGGATGGCGTTGTGGTCGCGATTACGACCGTGGACAAGCAGACCGGAAAGCTCGCGGCGCCAACGGAGATCCTCAGCCGCGGGTTTGTCGATGTGGAGGAACGGGAGGATCTGCTGGAGCGAAGCAAGCAGGTCGTCGCCAAGGCGCTCGAGGGCGCCGAGCACTACGCCGAGTTCGGTGACGTGAACGTTCGCGTGAGGGACGCGCTGAGCAAATTCCTGTACGATGAGACCCGCCGCCGGCCAATGGTGCTGACGGTAACGGTGGAGGTTTAGCCACCGGCGCGACGCGTAGTCAGCCCCCCGGCGAGAGTCGAGAACTCACGGGTGGCATGCGCGACGCGGTACACGGTTCGGGGCCACGAGTCGCGGGGCTGCGTGTCCCAGCTAACGAAGGAGTGGTGCGCCGATGACGGCACGCACACAGTCGAAGCCCCGCGCCCGGCGGTCGGCCGCCAGGCCGCACCGGGGTAAGCCGTTCTACAAGCAATGGACGTGGAAGCGGCTGCGCAACGACTGGGCCGCATGGGCCTGCGTCGCGGTGCTGGCCGCGTGTGTGGCGGCCTTCCCGTTCATTGTCGATGTGCCGGCGGCGCTGACCGACCTGCGGGACGGGGTTTCGCGGACGTTCGGACTGGGGCTGTTCGTGGTGGCCGGATGGGCGGCGGGCATCGCCTGGGCGATTCACACCCGAGCGTGGCGGCAAGGGAGCATTTTCTGGCAGCGGGCTTTCGGGTTCCTCGCTCTGGGGTTGTTCCTGTGGGGAGCTCTGGGGCTCAACGAAGCCGACTGGTCGAGCGGAAGCGTCTCGTTCAAACGAGTCTCGCTCGGGGGCGACATCGGCCGCGGATTCGTTTCCGGAGTGCTGGGCAAGCTGGTCTGGGTGTCCGTATTCGTCATCGCCGCGGCCACGCTGGCGCCGCGTCCGACGATGTGGCTCGCGCGCAACGGCCCGCGAGGCGTGGAGATCGCCTGGGAACGGCGCTGGCCGCACCGCGCGATGCAACGCGCGCGGACGATTGCCGGGTCGATCGTCCAGCGCCCGGCGCAGCGGTCTGAACTGAGCGACGAAGTGATTATCGGTGGGCCGGGCACGGTCTACCGCCGGCGTGCGCGGACCGCTCCGATTGGGTCCGGGCCATTCGACCTACCCGCACCTGTGAGCCAGGAGACGGCCGTTGAAGCGCAGCCAGAACCCAACGCGCCTGACCTGGAACTCGAAGCTGAGGCGGCCGAGCCCGAACAGCTCGGGTTCGACTTGCCCGGTGCGCACGGCAAGTGGCAGTACCCGGCCCTGGATCTGCTCCAGACGCCCATGCCGGCGATCCACCGGAAGCACGACAACGCGGCTCGCGCGCAGCTCATCGTGGACACACTCTCGAGCTTCGGCGTCGATGCTTCCGTAGTCGAAGTCAACGAAGGCCCCACGGTCACGCAGTTCGGTGTCGAACCAGGCTGGGAGGTGCGCTACAAGGACCTCCAGCTTCGCGACGAGACGGGCCGGACACGATTGGGAACGGACGGGCGGCCGCTCACGGAACGGATCGAGCAATCTCGCACGCGCGTGCGCGTGAACAGGATCACGGCCCTCCAAAACGACCTCGCGTTAGCCCTGGCGGCGCCGAGCCTGCGCATCGAGGCCCCGGTACCGGGCCGCGCGATCGTTGGCATCGAAGTGCCGAACGACAGCGCCACGGTCGTGACGCTACGAAGCGTGATGGAGACGAAGGAGTTCACGGAGAGCCTGCGCAAATCGAAGATCACCGTCGCCCTGGGACGTGGCGTTTCGGGCGTGCCCGTGGTTGCGGACCTTGCGAAGATGCCACACCTCTTGATCGCCGGGGCCACGGGCTCGGGCAAGAGCGTCTGCATCAACGCGATCATCTCCGGGATCATGATGAACGCCTCGCCCGACGAGGTGCGCTTCGTGATGGTCGACCCGAAGCGCGTCGAACTGACGCCGTACAGCCCAATCCCACACCTCGCCTTCAGCGAAGTCATCGTCGATGTGGAGAAGGTGGTTGGGGCGCTACAGGCGGTCGTAGCCGAGATGGAAGCTCGCTACAAGAAGTTCGCCGCGATGGCCGTGCGCAACATCGAGAGCTACAACAAGCATCCAAAGATTCTGAAGAAGCTGCCCTACTGGGTGGTCATCATCGACGAGCTGGCGGACCTGATGATGGCCGCTCCGGTCGAGGTAGAGAAGCTCATCTGCCGGCTGGCGCAGCTGGCGCGGGCCACCGGGATTCACCTTGTGGTGGCCACACAACGGCCCTCCGTGGACGTGATCACCGGGCTTATCAAGGCGAACTTCCCGACGCGCATCGCATTCGCGGTCACGTCCATGACAGACTCGCGCACGATCCTCGATACCGGCGGCGCGGAGAAGCTCCTCGGCCGCGGAGACATGCTCTACATGCCGACGGACGCCTCGAAGCCCGTCCGTATCCAGGGGGTCTACCTCTCCGATGGCGAAGTGGAGCGGCTCGTCCAGTTCTGGACTCACGAACGGTTCGCCGAACTCGCCCCGGAACGGGCTGACGACCTGCTTGAGCGCGCGCTCATTGAGCGGAACGGCGGCGACCCGGACTTCGACCTCGACGAGAACGACCCGCTCATGGTCCGCGCCCGCGTCCTCGCTCTTCAGCATCAGCGCGTATCGCCGGGCCTCTTTCAGCGCCGCCTGCAGGTGGGCTACGTGAAGGCCGCGAAGCTCATCGAACGGCTCGAGGACGAAGGTCTCGTTGGGGCGCGGGAAGAGGGAGAATCGCGCCCGGTGTTCCAACCAGATCACTCTGCTCGACACGTACCGGACTTGCTAGACTGAAGCCGTGAAGACGATTCGCGAGATCCTGCGCCGCTCCGAGACGATGGAGGAGGAAGAGCCGGTACCGGAGCGCGAAGTGTGCCTTTCCTGCGGGGCCGACTTGCAGGAATCGCGCATGTACGAGCGCTACCGCGTCTGCCACTCCTGCGGTTTCCACTTCCACCTTTCCGCGCGGGAGCGCGTCGCCAGCATGCTGGACCCGGCCACGTTTAAGGAAGCGGACCGCGGGGTGACTTCGCTCGACCCGGTCTCGTTCCGGGGAAAGCAGTCGTACCGGGCGCGCGTCATCAACGCCCAGCGGCGCACGGGGCTGACGGAGTCGGCGCTTACTGGCACGGGGGCTATCTTCGGCCGCGACGTGGTGGTTGCCGTGCTGGACTTTTCGTTCCTCGGCGGCTCCATCGGCGTGGCGGCGGGCGAACGGCTGGCCCGCGCGTTCGAAAAAGCGACCGCGCGGCGGAACCCACTGATTTCAGTCTGCTCGACCTCCGGGACGCGGATGCAGGAAGGCATCCTCGCGCTCATGCAGGTGCCGCGCGTGATGGCGGCGGCGTTGCGGCACGGCAAACTCGGGCTTCCGCATATCACGATCCTGACAGACCCAACGACCGGATCGGCCTACTCCGGGTTCGTGAACCTCGCTGACTACGTGATGGCCGAACCGAACGCGCTCGTGGGGTATGCCGCGCTGCGCGTGCTCCAGGAACAGGAGGGGGCCGACCTGCCGGTTGGTTCTCACACGTCCGAATCGCACCTCGCGCGGGGGCTCGTGGACGCGGTCGTTCCGCGCGCCCAGATACGCGACTCGTTGGCCCTGCTGCTCGACCTTCTGATGAGCGACTTCCGGCTGAGCGCCCCCCATAAACTGACCGAGGGACGTGCGATCCACTCACACCTCGGCGCGCTGCAACAGTTCGAACTCTCCCGCCACCGTCAGCGGCCGACCGCCTCGGACCTCATCGGCCGGATGACGCCAACGTTCTTCGCGATCCGCGGGGACCGCAATGGGACGGACGAAAAGTCGATCGTGGCCGGGTTCGCTTCGCTGGCGGGTGAAGCCGTGGTGATTGTGGGCCAGGAGCGTGGGCACGCGAACGGCGATGGCTGGATCCGCGCGGGCGGCTTTCGTAAGGCGACGCGGGCGATGCGGCTGGCGGGAAAGTTCGGCGTCCCACTGGTCACGCTGGTGGATACCCCCGGCGCGCACCCGGACCTCGAAAGCGAACAGACCGGGCTCGGCCACGCCATCGCTGAGTGCCTGGCGACGATGCTCGACCTGCCGGTGGCCACGGTCGCCGTTATCACCGGCGAAGGGAATTCGGAGGCCGCGGTGGCGATGGCGGTGGCGGACCGCGTCTTGATGCTCGACAACGCGGTGTATGAGGTGATCCGCCCCGAGGACGCCGCCCGCCTTCTCTATGGCGGCCCTGAGCGCGCTGGCGAAGTCGCGGAACGGCTGCGGATGACCTCGCATGACTGCCTGCGCATGAAGATTGTGGACCATACCGTTTCGGAGCCGGGCGAGGGCGCCCACACCGACCACCAGGAAGCGGCCCTGCTCCTCCGCCGGGCGATCTTGCGCGAACTGACACGGGTGCAGGCGATGCGCCCGAAGAAGCGCCTCGAACGGCGGTACCAGCGCTACCGCCACATCGGATCGACGCACTCCTGGCTGCGGGGAAGCGCGGAGCGGCGGCTGGCCCACCTCTACGACCGGATCGGTGGGGCCTGGGACCGTATTCGCGGCCGGGGCCTTGAGTTCCGGCGGCGTCTGGAGCAGGGGGACACGCCGGAAATCCCCGTTTGAGCGACAGGGCGGCCTCTGCCACGCTGTAGCGGCTTTGGAGGGACGACGCCACGCAGTACCAGGACCTCCTTCTCATCCTGCTCGGCGCGGCCGTGGGCCTGTTCGGCACGCTCGTCGGCGCGGGCGGCGGGTTCATTCTGGTGCCCGTCCTGCTCTTGCTCTACCCGGATCGGGACCCCGACACGATCACGTCGATGGCGCTGCTTGTGGTGTTCTTTAACGCGGCCTCGGGGTCCATCGCCTACGCCTACCTGAAGCGTACGGACTACTTCAGCGGCATCTGGTTCGCCGTTGCGACGCTCCCGGGCGCCATCGGGGGGGCGCTGCTCGTGGGCGCCATCCCGCGACGCGCGTTTGATGGCATCTTCGCCGGGGCGATCATCGGCATCGCCGTCTTCATCGCCCTGCGGTCGCGCATGAACGCTATCCAGCCGCCACCGACGGGCCGGGGCCTCGTTCATCGCGAACTACGCGACCGCCTCGGACACCGCTACATCTACTCCTACCCACTTTGGAAGGGCGTGGCCATCAGCACGGTCGTGGGCTTCGTGAGCAGCCTGCTCGGGGTCGGCGGCGGGGTGGTGCATGTACCCGTGATGGCGACGACGCTGCACTTTCCCGTGCACATCGCGGCCGCGACATCGCACTTCGTCCTGGCCTTCACGGCGCTCGAAGGGTCTATCGTGCATTTCGCCGATGGGTCGCTCGGGTGGGATAGCAACCTCGCCCAGGCGATGCTGCTGGCGGCCGGCGCCGTGCCCGGGGCACAAGTGGGGGCGCGGCTGGCGCAGCGGCTGCACGGCGCGGCCATCATCCAAGTGTTGGCGGTGGCGCTCGTGTTGGTCGGCGTCCGGCTCGCCATCAAGGCGATCTACGAATAGCGGGCACGGCTATTCGGGGGCTTCGATCCGCAGGAGCCGCCCGTCGGGGTCGCGGAGAGACATCACCTTCGTGCCCCAGTGGGTGTCCGTGAACGGGCGCACCACGACGGCGTTCGCGGGGACCACGAAGCCTGCCGCCGAGGCCGTGCTGAGGTAGAGATCGAACCCCAGCGGTTCCTCCATGGACTGCTCCCTCAGGAAGAGCCCTGGCCCGCCCGCGGGGTTGCGCAGCATGCCCGAACGGTGCCCGGTGTCATGTTCGATCTCGTAGCCGAGGGCGCCCCAGAACGCGAGTCCGGCTTCCCAGTCGTAGGTCTCGATGACCATGTGTTCGATGCCGTTGGTGTTCATCGCGCGTCACCGCACTTCCGGTCAGCCGCCGATGCGCTCGGCAAGCACCACTGTCCGAAGCGGGTAGCTTCCTTCGTTCGGCGGCCCGCTGCAAGTCATCAGGGTGATACTCTCCACGCCCTCACGCCCCGCGAGGATCGCGCCCATGTCTATCGCGCCGAGCGCATAGTCGATGGTCGAGGTGACCCGGTAGGTCAGCGCGGCGCCGTCCGAGAGCGTGATTCGCACCTCGTCCCCGGGCCGGAGGGTGGAAAGGCGGTTGAACACCCCCGGCCGGCCAGCGTAAAAGAAGTGGGCGGCGAAGAACGTGCTCTTGCCGATCCCGGGCTGCGCGGTGAAGCCGGGGTTCCAGCCAACCGTCCCGCTATCTTGCGGGACATCCAGACGGCCGGCTCGATCGAGGCCGTAGCGCCCGACTTTGGCCGAAGCCCCGAGTGCCGCGATATCGATGGACGCAACATCCACGGGCCCTGGCGGCGGCGGCGGGACGAGCTGGGCGTCCTCCTTGTTGTAGTCGGCGATCGCCTGTTCGACTTCGGCGATGAACCGGTCGTTGACGACGGCGGGCATGCCTGTGAGGTAGTCGCGGCCGATGTAGCGGAGCTCGTCGCTGTAGGCGGGCAGTACCGACGCCACTCCGCCCGCTGACGCATCGTCGTGGCGCCAGCGCATGGCGCCGAACGAGAGGCCAGCGACGGCGAGCAACACAACCCCGAGAACCCAGCGGCGCATCGTTCCAGTGTAACGGCAGGCGAGATGGCGGCGGTTAAGCGCATGCCCGCCGCGGGTTCCCAAAGACCGCTCCGTATCCGTCGCGGCTGGGATTGCCATCACGAGCCGAGCCGAATCGCTAAATCCTAGCCGCGAGTGGCGAACGAGCGGTCCGTTCACGCCCGTGCCACCCCCGACCCACGCAAAAATCTGACGGGCACCCATTCCCGTCAACCCGGCGGAGATCTCGGTACGAGTGACAAATAGACGTCGTTGACCGTTAACCTGCCGCCGCCTAGTTTCGTTACAGATATCGAGCGGATCGATTTTCCGAGGAGGTTGCCAGATGATCAGCAACACAACCCGCCAGGCTCTCAAGGACGCCGCCAGCTAAGGCTACGTACACCGGCAACTACGGCCCGCACGCCGTACCACCGTGGTACGGCGTTTTTGTTACCCCTGGCCAACGCCACCGAAGTCGTTTCCACCCAACTTTCTCCGCATCAAGCCGAACAGCGTTCCGGGAGCTGTATCGCGGCTCAACCGGATCGTCACCCGGCGACAGATATCCGCACAACCAATTCGCCAGAGGAGAGAAACCACATGCAAGTGTCCCATTCCATCCAACTGGTCCGGCAGTGATGACCGGCACACGAATCAACGCATCGTGGCGCGCTAATCTGTGCGCTTTTTCCGGGACAGCCATGCCCTTCAGTGGATGTCCACCGTTACACCCAGGAGAATTCGATGTTCCCCCCTTATATTGATTCGCTGTACGACCTGCGAGGGATTGCGCGCCAGCCGCTGATCCTACCCGGTGACCCAGAGCCGGCCTGGCTGCGACAGCGGGTGGCCTACCGGGCCGCCTTCCCAAGTCGCAATCCGTTCGTCTGGTTCTCGACCCGGCCGCGTGCGGCGGCGCCGGGCATCGTCCAGAAGCTCAGGCTGGCCCTGGCGCGCGGCTAACGGCCCCCTTCGTTAGCCGGGAGAGCGCACTGCCCGCGCCGCAACGGTTCGCGGCGCGGGCAGCCACCTGACCGACGGAAACGGCCCACCACCTGGTGGGCCGTTTCTTGTGCCACGGCGCTTCGCTGCCGGTCCCCTGGACGTCGCAGCGGGACGATGAGGTCAAGAAGTCCTTCCTTTGCAGCCTGATTGAAACAGGCCGTTTATGGACGCTTAATCCTGCGATTACGTGGGGCCCGGATAATGAATGCATCGGGTGGTGGTCCCCCCCAAGGCCCCACTCGTCCGCGCTGGCGCGCCCTACCCCTTGAGGGGCGCCGGAAGCGGAAGGGCCGGGCGCGACGCCCTGCCGGCTCCCGTTTCCAACCTCTCGCGGCCGCCACGTGGGGAACAGGAGACGTGTACATGTCTGCTCGTGAGCTGCGCCGGCTTCGCATTGTGGACCTCGTCCGGCGCTGGCCGGCGACCATCCGCCCGCTGGCGGATCTCGGCATTTCGCCACGCTATCTTGACTGGACGATTGAGGCAGCGGCGGGCGACCTTGGCATCAACTGCGACCGGGTGGTGTCACGGCTGCAGCCGGTCATCGCTCGTGCCTGAGCGCGGCCGCACAGACATGTGGACGCC
>JANXYE010000458.1 GCA_025350285.1 Chloroflexota bacterium | reverse complement strand
TGTGGGGCGTCTGCTCCTCCATGAAGATCTCCGTGGAGGCGGCCCAGACCATGACGAGGCGGTCGCAGCCGTTCTTCACCTTGAAGTCGCGGATGTCCTGGCGGATCTGCTCGGCGAGGTCGAGCTTGTTCTTGCCGCTCTTCACGTTCGTGCGGAACTGGTTCGCCGCCAGTTCGGTCGCGTTCATCCGGTCGAGCAGATTGTCTTTTTCGGGGATGGCTTTTCGCGACTTGATGCCCGTGGAGGTAAGCCCGCCGTAGAGGCCCTTGTAGCCCGCGTCGTGGAACACGCCGAACATCGCGTTCTGGACGCCCGCCTCGCGAGCCGCTCCCGAGAGCGCCTTGAACTCGCCGGCCGTTTCCCTGCGCAATTCGAGCCGTTCGCGGTCGGCCGCCAACTGCTCCGAGACCTCCTGGCGGCGCGTCTGGACCGCGAAGTAACTCTGGGCGCCCGCAATCTCGGGCTTGCGCGGGTCGCCGTTCTGCGCGATCAGGTAGCAGGCGAAGCGCGAGAGGTGGTAGTCGGGCACGACCTGAACGGCGCCCTTACCGCCGGTGATCGGTTTGCCGGCGCCGGCAAAGTGATGATCGGGGTCGTTCCCCGACTGCTCGCACGAAGTGCTGGCGCGCGTGACGGCCTGTTCGAACCGGCGCCACTGGCTGTACCCGAGCAACGCCTGAAGGTCGCGCGCGCTCCAGAAGTCCGCGCCGTGCTCGTTCGTCCGCCGCAGGGCTTCGAACGAAGTCGCGCCCATGCCCGCCGTCTCGATGTCGCTCACGCTCCCGCCTCCTTCAGGCTGCCCGCTCTCTCGTCCCCGTCAGCCGCACCTGCCCGCGATTATGCAGGATGCTGCGGACGCTGCGGGCAAGCTCCTCATTCACTTCGGCGCGCGGGAGGTCGAACTCCATATCATTGCCGTCGGCGTCATGGATCACGAGCCGCACTTCTTCGTTGCCTGGCCGGTCCTTGAGCAGCGACACAACGGTCTTGAGCACCGCCTGGTCCGCGATCTCGTCCTCCGTCTCGTAGATCGTGACGACCAGCCGGGCGCTGTCGCCGGAGACCGGGGGGCGGACGCCCGGACGGGCCGCCTCCGTCGTGGCCGCCACCGTGGCCGGGGTGCGCGGAACGGCGGGCTGCACGTTTACGGTGATCGGCGAACCGCCGTTCGTCGCTGCCGGTGGACGGGACGGGGCCTGCTGTCCGCCGTTCATTGCCGCCGCCGGTTCGCGACGTTCCGGAGCTTGACGTCGCTGACGCGGCGCCTCCACCTGCCACTGTTCAGCCGCGAAGCCCACGACGGTCCCTTCGGTCCGATCCCAGGCGGCCGCTTTGCGCACGTTGAGGTTCAGCCGCTCGGCCCGCTCGCGGCATTCGACTGAAATCAAGAGCACCTGGCCCTCGGCCCAGATCTGCTCGCCCGTGAGTTCGATCGTGTCGTTCCAGACCGTCAGTTCGGCCGAGCCGGAGAGGTCCTCCAACTGGGCGATGTAGAACTTCCGGCCGTCACGCGTGGTCCGCGCCTGGATGCTGGCGACCAGTCCCGCGACGGTCGCGTTCTGGCCCGCCATCTCGATCGTGAGGTCGGCGAGGTTGTGCGTCGTGTACGGCGCCAGCCCGGCGGCCGCCGAACGGAACGGGTGCTCAGACACGTAGACCCCGAGCAGCTCCTTCTCCCAGGCGAGCATGTCCTCCGGCCGAGCCGATTGGCGCTCCAGTTCGAGCGCGGGCAACGGCGTGCTCACTTCGCTCCCGAAGAGATCGAACATCGTCGACTGGCCGCTCTCGCGCAGTTCGCGTTCTTTGCGCGCGAGCGTCATCAGGCGTTCGACGTTGAAGGCGAGGGTGCCGCGGTCGGCGAGCAGGTCGAACGCGCCACCTTTGACCAGCGACTCGATGGCCCGGCTGTTCGCGCCCGCAAGGTCCGCGCGCTTGCAGAAGTCTTCGATGTCGCGGTACTCGCCGCCCTTGGCGCGAGCACTGACAATCCCTTCGACCGCCGAAGCTCCGACGTTCTTTACGACCCCGAGGCCGAAGCGGATGGCCAGCGTCGCATCGTCGCGCGGCTCGACGCTAAAGTTATCGAGGCTGCGGTTGATGTCCGGCGGCAGCACTTCGATGCCAAGCTTCGAACATTCGGCGTAGGCGGCAGCGATGCGCGCGAGCGGCTCGGGCGAACTCTTCGTGTTCTGGAGCACCGCCGTCATGTACTGGACCGGGTAGTTCGCCTTCAGGTAGGCCGTCTGGTAGGCGATGTTGCCGTAGCACCAGCTGTGGGCCTTATTGAAAGCGTAGCCCGCGAACGGTTCGATAAGGTCGAAAACCGACGAAGCGTCCCCCTGCGAGTAGCCTTTGCCCATCGCCCCGGCGATGAACCGCTCGCGCTCCGCCTCCATCATCTCCTTCTTCTTCTTGCCCATCGCTTTCCGCACGACATCGGCCTGGCCGAGCGTGTATCCGGCGAACTGCTGGAGGATGAAGAGCACCTGGTCCTGGTAGACGATCACCCCATGCGTTTCGTCGAGCACGTTGGCGAGGTCCGGGTGGGGGTAGGTGATCGTGATCTTACCGTGCTTGCCATCGATGAAGCGCGGGATCTGCTGCATCGGCCCCGGGCGGTAGAGGGCGACGAGGGCGCAGAGGTCCGAGATGTCCGTCGGCTGGAGGTCCTGGACGTAGCGTCGCATCCCGGAGGATTCGAGCTGGAAGACGCCGAACGTTTCGCCCTTGCCGAGCATCGCCATCGTCTTTTTATCGGCGTCCGGGATGGTCAGGAGATCGACCTCCTCGCCAATCGTGTCGCGGATGATGTCGCAGGCCTTGGCCAGGATGGTCAGGTTCGAAAGGCCGAGGAAGTCCATCTTCAGGAGGCCGATCTTCGCCACCTGCTCCATCGCGAACTGGGTCATGGGGATGGAGGTCTCGTCCCCGCGGCTCGGGCGCTGCAGGGGCACGTGCTCGATCAGCGGGTCGCGCGAGATAACGACCCCGGCGGCGTGCGTGCTCGCGTGGCG
This sequence comes from Chloroflexota bacterium, assembly GCA_025350285.1. GTDB lineage: Bacteria > Chloroflexota > Dehalococcoidia > Tepidiformales > Tepidiformaceae > JANXYE01. The sequence continues at coordinate 2,636 of JANXYE010000458.1, read as the reverse complement.
AGCGACGCCTTCGAGCTGGCGGGCCGTCTCGTACAGGCGCCGCACCTTTGGGTCGCTATCAACGGCGTCCTTCAGGTCGGCCGATTGGTCGATGGCGTCGGCGAGCGTGATGTGGAGCGCGTTCGGCACGAACTTGGCGACGCGATCCGTCTCGGCGTAGCTCATGCCGAGGGCGCGGCCGACATCGCGCAGCGCGGCTTTCGCTCCGAGCGTCCCGAACGTGATGATCTGCGCGACGTTGCCGGCGCCGTAGCGTTCGTAGGCAAAGCGGATCATCTCTTCCCGGCGGTCGTCGGCGAAGTCGAAGTCCACATCCGGCATCTCGCGCCGTTCGAGGTTGAGGAAGCGTTCGAAGACGAGACGGTTCGCCACCGGGTCGATATCCGTCACGCCGAGGACGTAGAGCACGAGCGAAGCGGCGGCCGACCCGCGTACGCCCATACGGATGCCGGCCTTGCGCGCGTAATCGCCGATCTCCTTGACCACGTACATGTAATCCGTGAAGCCGGTCTGCTTGAGCACGTCGAGTTCATAGGCGAGGCGTTCGTTGAGCTCCGGCGTCACATCCTCGAAGCGGCGGTGCAGCCCCTGGAAGCAGATCTCGGCCAGGTACTCGGTGCTCTCGCGGCCGGCCGGGATTGGCGGCTCGGGCAGCAGCTGGCGGTCGAACTTGAGGTCGAGGTCGCACTCGTTCGCCACCAGCATCGTGTTCGAAATGAACTCCGGGTTGCCCGGATAGTGGGCAAGCATCTCCCCTTCGGATTTGACGTGGTAGCCCTTGCCATCGAAGCGGTAGCGCTGCGCCTGGTCCACCGTCGCATTGGTGCCGACGCAGAGGAGCACGTCGTGGGCCTCGGCTTCGTGCGGGTAGGTGTAGTGGCTGTCGTTGGTGGCCACCACCGGGATGCCCATTTCGCGGCCGATGCTCGCGATCACCGGGTTCAGGCGGGTGAACTTCTCGTCGCCGTGGTCCTGCACCTCGAGGTAGTAGTGGCCATCGAAGACCTCCCGGTACCACTTCGCGACGCCCATCGCGCCCTCGCGGTCGCCCTCCTGGACACGCCGGTGGAACTCGGCCGAGGGGCAGCCGCTGAGCGCCGTAATGCCGGCCGAGTGCTTTTCCAGCAACTCGCGGTCGATGCGCGGCTTGTAGTAGAAGCCCTCCAGGTTCGCCTTCGTGACGAGCGCGATGAGGTTCCTGTAGCCCTGCATATCGCGCGCGAGCATGACCAGATGGTAGGGCGAACTGTCGGTCCGTTCGCGTCCAAAGCGGCTCCCCGGGGCGACGTAGGCCTCGACGCCGATGATCGGCTTAATCCCGCGCGAGGTGGCCTCGCGGTAGAAATCGATGGCCCCGTAAAGCGCGCCATGGTCTGTCATGGCGACCGCTTCCTGGCCCAGCGCTTTCACGCGGTCCATGAGCGGCGCCATCTTGGACATGCCGTCGAGCAGAGAGAACTCAGTGTGGGTGTGTAGGTGAGTGAACATTTGCTGGGAGGGTCAGTCTAGCACCGGGCGGCGGGTGGAGGTAGCGGATTGGGCCGAAACTGGGCCTCGACCCGAGTGATATACTCAGCGCATGGTCGTCGCTGAAACCACGGTACCATTTGTGATTCGCGAGCCCGGTGTCCCGCTCGAGGTGTGGGGCGACGGTTCGGTGCGTGTCGGCGGGACGCGACTTCTGCTCGACACAGTGGTTGGCGGGTTCAACCTGGGCAACCCGGCGGACAAGCTGGGGGAGATCCACGGCGGCCTTCCCGCGCAGGTCATCCGCGACGTGATAGCTTACTATCTGCGACACCGGGGCGAGATAGACGCGTATATCCGACAGGGCGAAGAAGCGGCCGACGAAGCGTACCGAAAGATCAGTGCCCTCCCCGGTCACGCGGAGGCGCTGAACGACCTGAAGGCGCGCATGGCGGTACTCGCGGCGGAGCGGGATGCCCAGCGTATTGACTGACCAGAACTTCAACGAGGACATCGCGCGCGGGCTGCGTCGCCGTTTGCCGAACCTGGCCATCGAGAGCGTCCGGGACTTCGGCTACGCGGCCGCGCCCGACGACGAAGTACTCGACTTCGCCGCGGCACGATCGTGTGTGCTCCTTACCCATGACGCCAAGACGATACCTCCCCTGTTCTACCGGAGCCTGGCCTCCGGCAGACACGTTCCTTTCACCGTTGTCGTCCCCTGGGGTTTGCCGACCGGGATGGCGATTGACGAACTTGAGCTGCTGTTCGCGGTGGCCGCTGCCGCGGATTGGGAACGCGCCGAGTTGATTCGCCTACCTTTGTGAGGCCCCTCAAAGCCTGGTAGCCACGCCGCTCTTCCGGCACCGCCGTAGGGGCGGGTCTTTGGGCCGCCCGGATGCCCCAACGGGCCGCCGGGCATGGCCAGTTCGGCCCCCAGTGCCGGCGGAGCGGCACGGCTACCGCTTTCTCCCCAACGAAAATTTCGTTATGCTTCCCCCATGGACGCTGACTCCGATAACGCCGCCGCTCGCGTCATCCGCCGCTTCGGCGGACAGACCGCGCTTGCGGGACTGCTCGGGCGGCGCCAGTCCACCATCGAACACTGGGCGAAGACCGGGCGCATCCCGGCGCAGTGGCATGGCCCGCTGCTTTCGCTCGCAAGGTCA
>JANXYE010000433.1 GCA_025350285.1 Chloroflexota bacterium | reverse complement strand
CGCCCTTGTTCGTGAACTTAAATGTCACGTCAGCGTTGGGTTGGGCCCGGAGTGTGCTCTGCCCGAACTTGTTGTCGGTGGCCGTCACCGAATATGGGTCCGCCGCGACAGGCGTCGCGCCCCCGCCGGTCGCAGCCTTTGATTCTTTCGCGAACAGGTTGAGTCCCGCGCCGAAGACGAACGCGGCGATGGCCAGCCCGCCGATCACCGTCGCCGCCGCGCCCAGGCTGAACTTGAACGATGTGTCCTTCGTGTCCCGCAGAACCTCCATGTCGAAGACCTGCACGCTGCCCGCCACCACCTGGTCCGCGTGGGCGTTCACCACGTCCAGCAGCGTCTGGCGGGTTGATTCGTAAGCATTGATACCGTCGCGCCCACGCCAGGTCGTCTCGACGAGCACGGTGGTCGGCCCGCCGGTGTCCGGAGAGAGCGTGATACGCAGGTCCTGGAACCCTTCGAGGTCACGAAGGTCCGACCGATCGAGCGCCGTCACGACACCATCCACGCCTCGCCCGGCCGCCGCCTGGCCCTCGGCAAGGGCGAACGTGAGGACCTGCGTGAAGCGGACCGGCCTCGGGTCCGCGCCGTGGCCCGCTTCGGCCTTCGTTCGCATGCGGCCGTCTTCATAGGCCCAGCCCGCGATCGAAATGAGCACCGCGACGACACCAACCCCCAGAAGTGGCCCCGCGATGTGCGAGTTGCGGTCGTTCGACCACCAGATGAGCGCAAAGCCCGCAATGAGGGATGCGGCGCCGACAACGATCGGCCAAATGCTCGGGTCCGGGAGATGGACCCCGTGCTCCTCACTATGGTCGTCGTATCCTGAACCGTGTGAATCCATGCGGAGAACTCCTCGGGGCGGCGGATGCTAGGCGGAGACGTAGCTATCGCCGGAGATGAGTGGGATCAGGTAAAAAATGGTGAACAACGCAATCCAAACGATATCGACGAAGTGCCAGTAGAAGGAAGCGGCCTCGACGGCTTCGTGATTGCGGGCTGAGAACCCACCGCCCATGCCGCGCATCAGGCAGACGAAGATAAAGATAGTGCCACCCGCCACGTGCGCGCCGTGGAAGCCGGTGAGCGTGTAGAAGGTCGTGCCAAAGATGGTGTCGCCAGCGCGAAACGAAAGCTGCGAGTAGTCATACATCTGGAGCGCGAGGAAGAGCAGCCCGAGGCTGACCGAGATGATGAGGAACCGGATCATCCCCGAGCGGTTGCCCTTCTGAATGGCCATCACCGCCAGCTGCATCGTCACCGAACTGATGACCAGGACGACCGTCGCGATAAGGGGAAGCACGAACTCCAGGTGCAGTTCGACCGTCTCCTTGGCCGTTCCCGCCGCCTTCATGGCGGTCAGGACATCGTTCGGCGGCCACTGCGTGGAATCCGCCCGGGCGATGAAGTAGGCCGCGAACAGGCCCCCGAAGAACATCACTTCCGAGGCGGCGAACAGGATGAAGCCGAGCATTCCGTTGCTCAACTGCTGGCGTTCGCCGACCGCTGCTCCGTGTGCTGCCATGGTTACCTCGTCGTCCTTGAAGGGTGGTAGGCGCCGGGTGGGCGCGCCTTAGCGGTGGCCGTCGGCCTTGCCGTGACGCAGATCGAAGAGCGGGCGCTCTGAACGGATTTCGGGCACGTCATCGAAGTTGTGGACTGGCGGCGGCGAACTCGTGTACCACTCAAGCGTGTTGCCCTGCCAGGGGTCGTTCGGCTGATCCTTCGGACGCATGAAGGCCGCGACCACGGCGACGAGGAACGGGATCATCGACACCGCGATGAGGAACGCGCCCGCCGTCGAAATCGAGTTCATGAAGGTCCAGTCCGAGTTATTGTACTGGGCGATCCGGCGTGGCATGCCATCCAGCCCGAGCAGATGCATCGGGAAGAAGGTCAGGTTGAAGCCAACTATCATGAGCGCGAACTGGATCGTGCCGAGTTTGTCGTTCAGCCTGCGCCCCCAGATCTTCGGGAACCAGTAATACATCCCGGCGAACACCGCGAACACCGAGCCGCCGAACAACACGTAGTGAAGGTGCGCGACCACGAAGTAGGTGTCGTGGAGGGCGAAGTCCACTGGTACCGCGGCGCTGAAGGTCCCGTTGATCCCTCCGATGAGGAACATGCTGATGAACCCGAGCGCGAAGAGCATCGGTGGTTCGAACGTGATCGAACCCCTGAACATCGTCGCCAGCCAGTTGAAGATCTTCACCCCCGTCGGGATGCCGATCATGAAGGTCATGAAGCCGAAGAACGGCTTGAGTACCGCGCCCGTCGTGAACATATGGTGGGCCCACACGCTAAAGCCCAGGCCGCCGATGCCGAGCGTCGCGAAAACGAACGCCTTGTAGCCAAAGAGCGGCTTCCGCGAGAACACCGGGATAATCTCCGAGACGATGCCCATGCCCGGCAGGATCATGATGTACACGGCCGGATGCGAGTAGAACCAGAAGACGTTCTGCCAGAGGACCACGTTCCCGCCGCCGTTAGGGTCGAAGAACGATCCGCCGAAGTTGCGGTCGATGTAGAGCATCGAGAGCGCCGCCGCGAGGACCGGTGTCGCCAGCAGCTGCAGCACCGCCGTGACCAGCATCGTCCAGCAGAAGATCGGCATCCGGAACATCGTCATCCCCGGCGCGCGCATCCGGAACATCGTGACCAGGAAGTTGGCCGCACCGATGGTCGATGAAATCCCCAGCAGTAGGACGGCGATGATCCATAAGTCCATGCCCGGCCCGAGAGTACGGGCGAGCGGGCTGTAGGCGGTCCAACCGGCCTGGGCGGCCCCGCCATCGACAAGGAACCCTGAAAACATGAGCAGGCCGGCCGGCGGAAGTAGCCAGAACGAAAGCGCGTTGATGCGCGGGAAGGCCATGTCGGCCGCACCTATCTGGAGCGGCACCATGTAGTTTCCGAACCCGGCCCACACCGGGATGATGAAAAGGAAGAGCATCGCCGAAGCGTGCATCGTGAAGATCTGGTTGTACTTGTCGTTCGTTACGAAGTCGTTGTCGGCAACGGCGAGTTGTGTGCGCACGAGCAGCGCGAGGATGCCGCCGACGGCGAAGAAGAAGAGCGTGAAGTAGAGGTAAAGGATCCCCAGCTTCTTGTGGTCGACGGTCGTCAGCCAGTCGAGGATCGCCGGGCGCTCGGAGGTGTGCGGCCGGGGCATCACGATGCTTGCCAAGTGTGTCCTCCTCGGGGCCTCCCGGCCCATGGTGCCGTCGCCGGCGTCGTCGTGTTCCGTGGGCGGACGCCCACGGAGTTCGTGTCCACGTTACCTCGCCGGCGCTGCGGCCGCCTTCGCCGGTTTGGCGTTCTTTTGGATGAAGGCGTCGAATTCATCACGCGTCACCACCTGCAGGTGGAACCGCATGAGGGAGTGGTTGAGCCCGCAGAGTTCGGCGCACTGGCCCGTGAACGTCCCCGTCTCCCTGGCCGTCACGACGAAGCGGTTGTTGCGGCCAGGAATGACGTCCAGCTTGTAGAGGAAATCGCGTACGTAGAACGAGTGGATCACGTCGTTCGAGGTCAGCGAAAACTCGACCGGTTCGCCCACGGGAATGACGACGGTCGGCTCGTTCGCGGCCGTCCCCGTGATCGTGAAGGTTGAAGTCGAGTTCGGGTCGCTCTTCGCCCCGAGGTCGTTGGCGTGGTAGGTGAACGCCCACTGGAACTGGAAGCCCTGCACTTCGACGGTCAGATCCGCTGGCTTGGCGTCCTTGTCCACGTTGATGAGCGAGCGGAAAGAGAAAACGAAGAGGATAAGGACGATGACGATTGGTATCGTCGTCCAGATGATTTCCAGCAGGTTGTTGCCGTGGATTTGCGGCGGCAGATCGTCGCCGCGCTTCTTGTACTTGAAAATGAAGAGCAGCAGCGCCCCTTCGACGGCGACGAACACGACCAGCCCCATCACGACAACCAGCTTGTACAGGTTGTGCATGTTGCGCGCCTGCGAAGTGATCCCGGACGGCTGCTGCCATCCGTCCGCAAACGCTGAAGAGGCTGTCAGCGTGAGCAACGTCGCGAGTAACGTGAAGATGACGGCGGTTCGGAGAAACCAGCGCCTGGCGGCGGCGTTGTGCATTACCGTCCTATCCCCCTCTGGCCCGGCCACCCAGCGAGGCGGCGCCCCTAGCCGGGACCAGCCGCAGCCTCGTCACTTTGTGAACGGCGGCGCAATCGATTTATATCCCCGGCCCTCTAGCCAGTCAAGGATGCGGAAAGCCTTTCCGAGGCCCCAGCCGGGGCGCGTGGCCAGATCCAAGGCCTGTGCCACACTGAGCGCGGCAGGTTCGCGGGAACGGATTTTATGCGCTTCGGAAAGCTTTTCGCCATCTTCTCGGCCGTCTCCTGCGCGATGCTACCGGCGGCCGCTATCGCCCACGGACCGCCCCAGCCCGCGCCAACTTTCCAACACGTCATTGCCGCCTGGCAGCCCGATGTCCTCTTCCTGCTCCCCGCCGCCGCGGTGACCTGGGCCTATCTCTCCGCCGTCCGCCGCGTCAACCGCGCTCACCCTACGAACCCCGTCCCGAAGCGCCGGACCGTTTTCTTCCTCCTGGGCATCGCCGTGATGGCGCTGGCGCTCGTTTCGCCCATCGCCGCCTACGATACGGAGCTTTTCTCGGTGCACATGGCCCAGCACATGCTGATCGTCATGGTGGCCGCGCCGCTGCTGCTTTTGGGCGCCCCGATCACCCTCGCCCTCCGCGCGGCCACACCGCGAATTCGCAAAGAGGTCATCCTCCCCATCCTCCACAGCCGCGCCGTCAAGGCGATCTCGTTTCCAGCCTTCACCTGGTTCCTCCTTGCCGGTGTGCTTTGGATCACGCACTTCTCATCCGCGTTCGATTTCGCCCTCGAAAACATTTGGGCGCACCGCGCCGAGCACACCGTCTACATCGTCGCGGCGCTGCTCTTCTGGTGGCCCGCGATCAACGCTGACCCATCCCCCTGGCGGCTTGGCCACCCCGTGCGGCTGCTCTACGTTTTCCTCCAGATGCCTCAAAACTCGTTCCTCGGCGTCAGCATCTATGGCACGACGAACGTCATCTTCCCCCACTACGCGAGCGTTGCACGCAACTGGGGGCCGGATCCGCTGACGGACCAGGAGTTCGCCGGCATCACGATGTGGGTCATCGGCGACATGATGTTCCTGGTCATCCTCGCCTTCATCGCCTACGGCTGGGTTAAACACGAAGAGCGCGCGGCGGAGCGGGCCGACCGTGCCCAGGACCGCGAAAACGCCGCCGCCGCACGCGCCAAAGCAACGGCTTCAGTGAGGTGACCGGACGCCGCTAGATCACCAGCGCGTCGATGCCCATGGCAATAAAGAGAAGCGCCAGATAGAGCAGCGAGTACTTGTACAGGCTCATCGGCGAAACCGCGGCCGGGTTTCGCCACAACCGCAGCGCGAACCACACGAACAGCCCGCCCATCCCAAGCGCGGCCCCGAGATAAACCAGTCCCAGCCCCGCGGCCGGCCCCAGCAGCAGCGAAACGAGCACCAGCATGACCGAGTAGCGCAGAATCTGGACGCGTGTCGCTTCCGGACCATCTGTCACCGGAAGCATCGGGATGTGCGCGTCCGCGTAGTCGTCCTTCAACCGCAACGCGAGCGCCCAGAAGTGTGGCGGCGTCCAGAAGAACACGATCGC
>JANXYE010000419.1 GCA_025350285.1 Chloroflexota bacterium | reverse complement strand
CGTGGGGGTGGCCGCCTTGTCGTCGTCGCCGCAGGCCACGGCGGTCAGCGCCACAGTGGCGAACAGCGCTCCCAATAGGAGAAGCCAACGATGCCTTGTCACGATGTTTCCCTCCTCGTGTTGGCGATGGCGGGGCGGGTTTGCCCCTCGGTCGTCGGCCGCCCGCGCGGCCTCGGCTAGTGGGAAATGATGCGGCTCAGAAACCGTTGCGTACGCTCGTTCTTCGGCCGTTCGAACACCTCCTCCGGCGTCCCCTTCTCGGCCACTACGCCCTCAGCCATGAAGAGGACGCGGTCGGCCGCTTCGCGCGCGAAACCCATCTCGTGGCTGACGACGAGCATCGTCATCCCGCTCTTCGCCAGGTCCCGCATGACATCGAGGACTTCCTTAATCATCTCCGGATCGAGGGCGGAGGTTGGCTCGTCAAAGAGCATCACCGTCGGCTCCATGGCGAGCGCTCGCGCGATCGCCACCCGTTGTTGCTGCCCGCCCGAAAGCTGCGCGGGATAGGCCTCGGCCTTCTCCGGAATGCCCACTCGGTCCAGCAGCTTCCGAGCGCGATCTTCGGCCACCTTGCGGTCTTCTCGTCTGACTTTCCGCGGACCGAGGGTGATGTTGTCGAGGACGGACATCTGCGGAAAGAGGTTGAACGCCTGCTGCACCATGCCAACCTGCGAGCGGAGCTCGTTCACGTCCGTCTTTCGGTCGTGCACCCACACGCCGTTGACGATGACGTGGCCCTGCTCGATCGATTCGAGCCGGTTGACCGTGCGCAGCAGCGTGCTTTTGCCCGATCCAGAGGGCCCGATGATGACGACCGTCTCGCCCTGGGCGACGGACTCGGTGATGCTCTTGAGCACCTCAATCTTCCCAAATCGTTTGTGCACATCGCGGAACTCGACGGCGGGCCCACTGTGGACAGGGTTCACGACCGGTAAGTATACAGCTACGCGTTCGCTCGGCCACGCGAGGGGCGAATCATCTCCGCCGCGATCCGCTGGCTTTTCTCGGCTGATAACCGCGGCGCTGAACCACTCCACGAGGCACAGGCTGGCGAGCCCTTCCCAGCCGCCCGGATTCGTGCAAGATAGGCAACGCGGAGGAAGCCAATGCGCCCGGAAGAGTGTCTCGCGATCGTGGACGGAGAGACGTGTGTGGAGGGGCTCGACGCGCCCCTGACGATCGTGCGCGACCGCTGGGGCATCCCCCACATCCGTGCCGCCAGCGCCCGCGACGCGTTCTTCGCGCAGGGCTTCTGCATGGGCCAGGATCGGCTCTGGCAGATCGAATTGATCCGGCAGATGGCCCACGGGCGCGCGGCGAGCCTGCTGAACAAAGGCCTGATCGGCCTCGACATCCAGAACCGGCGGCTGGGGTTCGGCAGGCTGGCGGCGGCGGAATGGGAGCAACAGGATCCGGACGCGCGGATGGTGCTTGAGTCCTACGCGGCCGGCATCAACGCGGCCATCGCCACGCAGCCCGCCCCGTTCGAATTTCGCGCCCTGGGCCACACCATGGCGCCGTGGTCGCCCGTCGATTCCCTGGCGATCATCAAGCTCGTCAACAGCGGGCAGCAGTGGGCTACGAAGCTGAAGTTCGGGCAGGTATCGGCGGCGCTCGGGCCGGACGCGGTGAACGCCATCGTCGCCGATGTGCCGCCTGGCGCCGCGATCATCGTGCCATCCGGGGCGAAATGGGCCGGCCAGCGGCACCCCTTCGCGGAGGACATCGTGCGGGCCATGGGTGAGCCGGACGGCCCCGTCGGTTCCGGCGGCGGTTCGAACTGCTGGGTGATCCACGGGTCGCGCACGGCCAGCGGGGCGCCGCTGGTGGCCGGAGACCCGCACCTCCAGCTCACCCTGCCCGGCCAGTGGTACGTGCTGCACATGCAATGCCCGGAGTTCACGGCCGCCGGGCCGTGTAACCCGGGCTACCCCGGGCCGGTGTTTTACGGCCACAACGGGAAGGTCGCGTGGACAATGACGCACGCCCAGGGCGACCGCCGGGACGTCTACCGCGAGCGCATCCGCGCTACCGCGGGCGGCCCCGAGGCCCTCTTCCGCGGCGGCTGGGAACCGCTCCAGCGGATCGAAGAGCTCTTCGAGGTGCGCGGCGGCGATCCCGTGACCAGGGCCAGCTGGCTGACGCGGCACGGCCCGGTAATCTTCGGGGACCCCGAGCGCGACGAAGAGGTGCTCGCCGCGCGCTGGGGCCTGGCCGAACCTGCCCACGACACGGCGGCCATGCTCGCGATGCTGCGGTCATCGGACGCCGCCGAGGCCCGGGCTGCGCTGCGCGGGTACGACTCCGTCGCCGGGAATTTCTGCTTCGCGGACCTCGGGGGCGACATCGGCTACCAGTACACGGGCCGCATCCCGAAGCGGCCGGCCTGGCTCGTACCGGTGCCCGGCTGGGATGGCGAGCACGAATGGACGGGCGATGTCCCGAAGGCTGACCTGCCGGCCGAACACAACCCCTCGTGCGGCTACCTGCTGACGGCGAACAACAAGACCACGACGCCGGAGTACCCGCACTACTTGAGCTACATGGCAAGCCGCTTCCGCGCCGACCGTCTGCGCGAACTGATCGAGACCACCGCCACGTTTGCGGCGGACGACGTGCGGCGCATGCAGGCGGATACAACGAGCATCCCGGCGCGAGAGCTGGCCCAGCTTTTCGCCCTGGCGCCACCCGCCACTGATGGCGCCAGGAGGCTGCAGGCACTCTTCGACGGCTGGGACGGCAACCTCGCCGCCGCCAGCGCCGCCGCGCTCGCCTACGACGCCGTTTGTGACGCGCTTTCGCGGCGGACGGTGCGCGCCTGCCTGGCCCAGGCAAAGGCTATCCCGGAGGTCACCGCGATGGACGAGCGGCGCATCCTCTACGAACAGCTTTCGGCCCGTTCAACGTTGATGTTGATGACCGAAACCGACTGGCGGTCGGCCATCGCCAGCGCGGCCGCGGAAGCAGCGGCATCGCTCCGCGAGCGTTTTGGGGATGACCCCGCTAGCTGGCGCTGGGACGCCGTTCATATCACGCCGTGGCGCCACAACCTCGGCCGGGACGCCGTTTACGCCGCGCTCAACCTCCCCAGCGTGCCAGTCGGGGGCGACGCCAGCACGCCGTTCGCGACGGTCGCCGACCGGGATGGCTCGGTCGTGCACGGCGTCGCCTACCGGCAGATCTTCGACCTTTCAGACCTGAACGCTGCCCAGATCTGCGTGCCACCCGGGAACAGCGGCCAGCCCGGCTCGCCGCACTACGGCGACAACCTCGAACGCTGGCGGACGGTCCAGTACCACCCACTCTACGTGGAGTGGGCCGACATCGATGCGAACGCGGAGTCGCGCCTGGAGCTCATCCCGCGGACGCTCTAGGAGCCTGTCTGTTTAGTGGGAATCGCCGCATGACGGTTCGTGATCGACCTCACCTAAGGGCCGAGAAGGTCTCGATTCGCGAGAAGGCTGACACTCAAGACCCCCATGTTATGAACATAAGTGCGTAGTTATGGATTAAACCGACAGGCTCCTAG
>JANXYE010000414.1 GCA_025350285.1 Chloroflexota bacterium | reverse complement strand
CGACGAACGGTGAGACGCTCAAGGAACAACTCAGCGGACGCCGCTCCCCGACCCAGTTCGGTAGGGCGATGGCGGAACTCGGCATCCAGCTCATCCCGGCCGCCTCGCCGCGGGGCTCCCAAAGACCGCTCCGTATCCGTCGCGGCTAGGATTGGCGACGTGGGTCCGAAGTCGGCGGGCGGCAATCCTGGCCGCGACGGATACGGAGCGGTCTTTGGGAAGCCGCGGCCAGGCGGCCGGCACCAGGTCGGTGCCCACTCATCGTGCGAAAATCTGACGCACGCCCGGCGCGGATCACGGCCGTCTGCTGGAGACCGGAACGTTAATCGTGTTCGCGGCACCCGTGATGCGCAGCGTGGCGATGTACTCGCCGGGTTCCGCCGGTGGGTTCGCTATCAGCGTGATCAACGCGCTTCCGCCGGAGGCCAGCGCCCCGATCGCTGGGCTCGCCTGGAGCCAGGGACCGTCTATCACGATAACCGTAAATGACGCGGACCCGCAGAAGCTGTTGAACACGGGGACCATCACCGAGCCGCCGGGCGGGACGGTCACCGCGTCCACGGTGACGAAGAGGCGAGGGACGCAGGTCGTGGGGGTGCGCGTGGGGCTCGCGGACGGCGTTTCTGTGAACGTTGGAGGCGCGGCCGTGGGCGTGCCGGTGGCCGTCGCGGCCGCTACCACTGTGGTCGGCGCCGGAGCAAGCGTTGGCGTCGCCCGGACCGTGCCCGGCGTGGCGGTCGCCTCGATCGTCGGGGACGGAGACGAGACCGGAGTGGAAGCGGCTGGCGCCACCGTCGCGCTTGAGGCCACTGTCGGCGTCTTCGTCGCGGTGGGCGATCCAGCGGCCAGCGAAACGGTCGGCGAGGGCACGGTGGCCGCTGGCGCAGGGCTATCGCCGTTGATCACCGAGATGGGGCTGGCCGGGACAAAGAGCGCGGCCGCGATCAGCACGAGCAGCGCGAAGGCGGCGAACAGGATCCAACTGGCGCGTCCGGCGGTGGCCGCCGAAGAAGGCGGTAGAGGAGGGCCGATCCGGCGTGGCGGTGCGGCTGGCGGCGCCGACCCCACCAGCCGCTCGAGCAGGCCAGCGGGAAGCGGGGCGAGCGCGTCCTCGGCGGTCGCGAGTGCGCTCCGAACAGGGCTGAGGCGGCCCACGATGACCTGCGCCGAGGCCGGGCTCAGGTGGAGGGCCTGCCCGAGTTCGGATTCGCTGAGCCCCTGGCGCTGGCGCAGGTCATCAAGCGCAAGGTGCTGCGCGGCTGGCGAAAGCTCAGCGGAACGGCGCATGGTCTGCCAGGCGGACCCAAAGAAGTGAGCGCGCAGCGTACCCCCAACGGGCAGGGTTCGCAGGCTATCGGCCGCGAGCTGAAACGCATCGATCGTCAGCCGGGCCGCGTATCGCGGATCGTCGGTAAGGCGGAGGATATGGTCGAAAACGGGTGCCGCCCAGCGCTCCGCGGCCGGCCACCACGCCTCCGCGTCGCCAGCGCGAAGGGCGGCCAGGAGGCGCGCATCGAAGGACTCGTCCACGCCGGTAGTGTAGGGGGTAGGCGGTAGGGGCCACTGTGGGGCAAACTCTCGCCATGAACAGCGAACCGATCCTCTACGAACAGCAAGGCGCCATCGGCATCCTCACGTTGAACCGGCCCGAGCGGCTGAACGCTATCAACAACGAGATGCTGCGGGCGCTGCGGACCTTCTTCGACAAGCGCCATCGGGACTACGGATGCCGCGTGATCATCGTCACGGGCAGCGGGCGGGGGTTCTGCGCCGGGCTCGACTTGAAGGCGGACGCCGAGCAGGACCCGTGGCAGCCGAACGTGGGCCCGGTAGCCGCCGGCTATACGTTCCAGGAGGACATCGCCGAGATGGTCATCAAGATGCGGCGCTGTCCGCAGCCAATCATCGCCGCGGTCAACGGTCCGGCGACCGGCGGCGGGCTCTCGATAGCAATCGCCTCGGACATGCGCATCGGGACGGAGCAGGCCCGGTTCGCCTGCTCGTTCATCAACCTTGGCCTGAGCGGCTGCGACGTAGGCAGCTCCTATCACCTCCCGAAGATCATCGGCGCGGCCCACGCGGCCGACATGATCTACTCCGGGCGGCTGGTCGATGCGGCGGAGGCGAAAGAGATGGGGCTGATCACCAGGATCGTCGAGCCGGCGGACCTGCTCCCGGCGGCGATGAGCATCGCGAAGGGCTTCATCACCCGGAGCAGCCCGCTCGGCCTGCGCCTCAGCAAGGAAGTGCTCAACGAAACCGTCACGGGCATCTCCATGGAGAACGCGCTGAAGCTGGAGAACCGCAACCAGATCCTCGCGTCGCAGACGGCCGACGCGGCCGAATCGAAGTGGTCACCAGGCCGGCAAGAACCGTCCCCCCAAAAATTCGTGCTGCATGCTTCATGCTTTCCGAAAACGCTTCTCCTTCCGGATGTGCCAACATTCGAAAAATTGCCATCGACAGGGAGGCAAGTCCCCACATCAACAGTGTAATCCCGGCAGAGATAAATGGGAGGTTTAGAATCTGACGCTGGGCTTTTTTTTGCAGCTCCAATGGGGCATCCAGTCCCTTGCGAAGGATATGAATGTACTCCATGAGACTTTTTTTCCATCGGTATTGATACCGCATCCCGATCATGATCAATGAAATAGTGACAGTAACGGGGATGACAAAGGCTTCATAAAGGGAAGGAAGACACCCTGGCGGCTCGAAATGATAAAAATAGAA
>JANXYE010000113.1 GCA_025350285.1 Chloroflexota bacterium | reverse complement strand
GGCCGCGCATGTTCTCGACGGCGCGCGGCGTGAACGCCTTGTTCACCAGACTCCGCAGCCGTGTGTGGTCCGGCGCATCGAGCGTGAGCATGCTGGGCTCGCGGCGTGGCTGGCGCGCGAAGAGGGCCTGCATCATCGGCGTAAGCTCGGCCTTGCGCGGGTCGTGGGAGAGCGTCCGGTCGCGCAGGATCGGCTCGATATCCGCCTGCCGCAGGAGCAGCACACGGCCGGAATTCGGCTCACTAAACACGCGACCCTGTTCGCGGAGCACCTTCAGGATTGGGTACGGGTCGGTGATGAACGCCTGGGCGTAGACGCCGGCGTTGTTGGGGCGTTCTGGTTGGGCGGCTGCTGGATCGGCCATGTTCCGGCTCCTAAGAATCCGAATCGGATTCGAGTTTGTGGCTCGATTCTAGCCGATCGTGATGCGTCCTGCACCCCCTTGCAGCGAACGGCCAGATTGTTCAGTGCCTCAGGCGTGGCACGGGCATGAACGGACCGCTCGTTCGTCACTCGCGGCTAGGATTGGCGGCGTGGCACAAGAGCACCCACGCGGCCATCGAGTCGCGACGGATACGGAGCGGTCTCTCAAGGGGGCTCGCAGCCAAGCGGTCCGGACCAAGTGGATGCCCTACATCGTGCGAAGACCGGACCTCACCTGCAGCGAACTGCTGGTCACACTTCCGGCGGCCACCAGCGGAAGCGGCCGAGATCGGCGTGCCCTTCGGAATCGAACACAACGGCCTCGCGTTCGAGCAGCGCTCGTTGCAGGTCGGCGCTTGTGCCCCGGTTCTTGTAGACAATCGCGCCCTGGGCGTTTATCACCCTCCACCACGGCACATCGTTACCTGGCTGGAGCGCGTTCAAGGCGTAGCCCACGGCCCGCGCAGCCATCGGCGAACCGAGATAGAGCGCCACGTTGCCATAGGTGATGACGCTCCCGCGAGGGACCAGCCGGACGAACGCGTACACCCGCTCGTAGAACGATGGCACAGGTTGGGCCGCATTTGCCGCCGGTTCGATCTCTCGTTTGGGCTGGTGCATGGCTCTCCCCTATTATCGCTGACCATGACTGAAGCCCAACTCCCGCGCGCGCTGGAGGGCATCCGGGTGGTGTCCACCGGCCAGATTCTCGCCGCACCCTACTGCTCGACGCTCCTCGCCGAATTCGGCGCGGAAGTGATCAAGGTCGAACAGCCCGGCGTCGGCGACCCCAACCGCGACAACCTTTCATTCTGGCAGGACAACCGCGGGTCGAAATCCGTGACGATTGACCTCCACCACCCGGAGGGCACGGCGCTCTTCCGCAAGCTCACGGACACCGCCGACATCCTCGTCGAGAATTTTCGCCCCGGCACCCTCGAAGGCTGGGGCGTCGGTCCGGATAACCTTCGCGAAACGAACCCGCGGCTCGTTTGCGTGCGCATTAGCGGCTACGGCCAGACCGGGCCGTACAAGGACCGTGCGTCGTTTGACCGCGTCGCGCTCGCCTTTTCCGGGATGACCTACACCACCGGCTACGCCGACCGCCCCCCGGTGCGCCCCGGCTACTTCATCGCCGACTACGGCGCCGGCACGTTCGCGGCGTTCGGCGCGATGGTCGCCCTCCAGGCGCGCAACGTCACAGGTCGCGGCCAGGATGTGGATGTTGCCCTCTATGAAGCCGCCTGGCGGATGAGCGGCACCTACGCGGCCGGCTACGGCGTCACCGGTCAGGGACGCGAACGCTCTGGCAACTACATCCCGGGGGTTGTGCCGGCCGAGCAGTTCACGACCTCCGATGGCCACTTCCTCGTCGTCAACTGCACGACGCAACGCGCCTTCACCCGGCTGTGTGACACCATCGGCCAACCGGAACTCTTGAAGGACGAACGCTTCGCGACGCGCCGCAAGCTCCAGGGCAACTACGCCGCAATCCACGCCATCCTCGGCGGCTGGATAGCCGTCCGCACGCTTGCCGAGTGCCAGGCGCTCTTCGACGCGAACGGCATCCCGGCCGCGAAGGTGTTTAGCGTCGTCGACATTGTGGCGGACGAGCAGTACGCCGCGCGCGACCAGATCCTGAGCGTCGAGACCGCGACCGAACACGGGCCCATCCTTCAGCCAGGCATCGTCCCGCGGCTCACGGAGACGCCGGGCCGGGTCGCGCACCGCGCACCGCACCTGGGCGAGCACAACGCCGAAGTCTTTGGCAGTCTCGGCATCAGCGAGGCTGAACTCGCCCGCCTGACGGAGCTGGGGGCAATCTGAGCCCCACCGGGATGGAGTCACCGCCCTATCTGGTTCGGCGGATGGTACACTCGCACGCGGTCGATGCCGGGTTGCGTCGGCCGCGTTCCTTGACGGAGAAGCGACGCGCGCGTGGGAGCAGCGGAAGCGAGGCGAAGTCGTGGAGGACCGGGATCGACGATTCTGGACGATTCTGGCGCTGACAGCGGGCCCGCTGCTCCAGGCCGGCGGGTGGCTGGCCGCGTTCACGGAAATCGGTGCCCTGTTCGTTATCGCCGGGTCGGCCATGTCGCTCGCGGGCTTCGCGCTCCTTCCACGAGCCGTCACCTTCGCTGCGGGGCTGTTCGGGCTCGCCATCGGCGGCTGGGGATGGTTAGCGGTGGCCGCGATCGTCTCGTAGCAGGAGCGGTCGGCTCCGTCGGCCCACTTCGTAAACCGAAAAGGCCGCCGTCGTTCCCGAGGGAATCGAACGGCGGCCCATGAACCGCCCGTGGCGCGGAGAGAGCGCCACGAGCGAAGGTGCGGCGGAGTTCGGCTAGGCGGCCATACGGTGCTCTTCATTCGTGATGAAGTCGCCATCGGCGAGCCAGTTCTTGAAGTCCTTGGTCGTACCGCAGACCCTGCAGACGCCCGTGCTCACGGGGCCGTTCGGCTCGTCGATGCGCCAGCGGTGGAAGTGGTCGGGCTTGACGCCCGCGGTGGGGGTGACGGTCAAAGTGGCCATCGCTGGATCCTCCTGTTCGGTTGACTCGCGCCAAAGTTTTGGGCTAGGCTAACGAGTGGCTAGTGCTGGTACTATCGGTTCCGTAGTACCGCAGGCACAGTCTAGCAAACCCTGCTATCATGTCAATAGTGTTGGTGCTATCGAATGAATAAACCTTCCGCTACCGCCCTGCTAGAGCGCCCCGCCACCGCCAACGTGCCGGATCCCGGACGGAAGACCTACAACCAGCCCTGTCTCATAGCCCAAACGCTCAGCGTTCTCGGCGACCGCTGGACCCTTCTCATCCTTCGTGACCTCATGTCCGGGCTGAGTCGCTACTCCGATATCATGGAAAACTGCGCAGGTATGTCGCCCAACGTCCTTTCGGACCGGCTTAAGCGGCTCGAAGCCGACGGCCTCGTCCAACGCACGTACCACAAAGAGCTCCCCCCCCGTGTCGATTACACGCTCACCGAACAGGGCTGGGCCGTCCGCCCGATTCTCCTTTCGCTGATGTCGTGGGGTCAGCAATTCCTTCAGCCACTCACGCTTACGTCGGTCGGGATAGATGTCTCGACCGATTTTGCTGTCCGGGTGGTACCCGCCTTCTGGTTCCAGCCGGATCGCGCGGGAGACCTCTCCGCCAGCATGGTCATTGAGATCAGCGATTGCGCGGACTGCAACACCTGGTCGTTCGAGATCCGCGATGGCCGCATCCGCCCCCGTCGCCGTGTGCTGGAATCGGCCGATATCCGGCTCGTCGCCACCACCCAGGGCTTCTTCCAGTTCCTCCGCGGCGAAGCCACGCCAGAGGAATGCGGCACGCTTCACGGCTCAACCGTTGTCGCGGCCGCGATCCAGGGCTGCTTCCTCAGCCAGTAGGCGTTCCGGGGCGGCTCCGCACGCCGTATACTGAGTTCATGGCACAAACGGAAACGACCTCCGGCCCCGGATTGGTCGAGTCTCCCGCAGACGGCGACGCCGATCGGCCGCCCATTCAGAAGGCCACCGAACGAGAACGCGAGCACTTCCGCAAGATCGGTCGTTGGAAGCACGAGGGTCACATTGAGGCGCTTGAACGTCACATGGCCCGCGGCGCGAACGAGCGTCTGGCCTATAGCGTCTTCATGAACTGGCGATACAGCCACGTTCCAACGTGGTCCGAGCGCCAGGATGACCCGTCGCCGTTCTACGAAAGGGCGAAGCAACTTGGCTTCTATCGCCCTTGAGCAGGCCGAAGCCATGGACTGGCTCCGCTCGTTTTCGACGTTGCTGGAAGTTGCCGGGCTGCCGGCGGTAGTGATCGGAGGGCACGCCCGCAACTTTTGGGCCGAGCCCCGGACGACGTTCGATTTCGACTTTGCGGTGGCCGCCGACCCGATCCCGTTCCGGCGCGTCGTCGATGACCTCATCGCGCGCGGTTACGAAATCACGCGCAATCAGGAGCCGAATGCGCCATCCGGTCCGGACTTTGTCCAGATGACTCACCCGGACGGCACCGTGGTCGAGTTCCAGGCCGCCAAGACTCCGTTCCAAGAAGAGATGCTTACGCGAGGGAAGCCGATCGAGAAGGGCCAAGTGCTCCTCGTGGCGACGCCCGAGGATGTCCTCGTCATGCAGCTGATCGCAAACCGGCGCAAAGATCATCGCGATCTGCTGGATCTGGGCGCTCGCCCCGATATCGACTGGGAGTACGTCGAGCGCTGGTGCGAGATTTGGGACCTGAGCCACCGACTCAGAGATCTTCGCGCGGACCTCAATCAGCAAGACGCTCAGACTCGCGAACTGTACCGCGATCCATAGCCAACATATCGTCGCGAGCCCCGTTAGCCCTCGTACGACTCCATCGCCGCGTCGCTGATGTCCGCGTTCGAATAGACCCGCTGCACGTCCTCGAGGTCCTCCAGTTGGTCGATCAGCCTCAACACCTGGTGGGCCGCCTTCTCGTCCACTTCCATCAACGTCTTCGGGATCATCTCGAAGTCCGCGTTTTCGATGTTCAGCTTGTTCGCTTCGAGAGCCTTGCGCACCGCCTCGAGGTTGGCCGGGGTGGTTTGCACTTCGATCGTTTGTTCGTCGACGTTCACGTCGTCGGCGCCCGCGTCGATGGCGAGCAGCGCCACCTCGTCGGCGTCCGAACCATCGAGCGGGATCGAAATCACGCCCTTCGGTTCGAACTGCCAGCCGACCGAGCCGGTTTCGCCGAGGTTCCCGCCGGAGCGGCTGAAGCGGTGACGAATCTCGGCCACCGTCCGGTTGCGGTTGTCCGTCAGCACCGCGATGAGGATTGCGACCCCGCCCGGGCCATACCCTTCGTACGTAATTTCGTCGAGCTGCTCCTCGCCTGCCGCCCCCGTCGCCTTCGCGATGGCGCGTTCGATGTTTTCGTTCGGCATGTTCTGGGCCTTGGCCCGGGATACCGCCATTCGCAGTTTGAGGTTCATACCCGCATCACCGCCGCCCTGTTTGGCGGCGATGATGATCTCGCGCGACAGCTTCGTAAATACCGCCCCGCGCTTCGCGTCCGTGATTCCTTTCGCGCGCTTTATCGTGGCCCACTTGGAGTGTCCAGACATACCGGCCCGTCCTCTTCGTTGGTGCGTGTTGTTGGAGTGTAGGACGGACACTGGCCGATGGGCGACTCGGGCGCGGTGCTCAGGCGCTCAGCGCCAACCGTTCATCCGTCCGCACGGTGTTCTTGCCCGAACGCTTCGCCAGCCGAAGCAGGTCGTCGGCACGCTTCAGGACCGCGTCGGCCGGTTCGCCGTGGCCTCGCGTCGTACAGCCAATTGAGACCGTTGTGGCCGAAGTCCAGGCCACGGCTTCTCGCAGTTCGCTCGCGATCGCCAACGCATCCCCGGCCCCCGTTTCCGGCAGCAGCGCGATGAACTCCTCGCCCCCGTAACGCGTGAGCAGATCGCACGCGCGCAGTCCATCAGAGAGCGTCCGGGCGACGGTCACGAGGGCGGCGTCGCCCTCCGCGTGCCCGAAGTCGTCGTTCACTCGCTTGAAGTTGTCGAGGTCAAGCATCAGCACGGAATACCCCGCCTCCGGCAGGGCGGTGAGAGCCTC
>JANXYE010000347.1 GCA_025350285.1 Chloroflexota bacterium | reverse complement strand
CTACGACCCCAGGAGCCGAACAGTTGCGCACCTGGCACCTGGCCTGACAAGCTGACTTCCGCCCGGCGCAGCATCCACCCCGCGCAAACCGGCGACCCGCAACGTGATTCGTCACTAAACAGACAGGCTCCTAGATGCTGCGGGTTCGTTGGCCGCCGCCTTAAGCATCCGGCGGGCGATGCGCTCCGCGGCCTCCCGGTCCCCGGGCTTCAGGCGGCCGTCGAGGACGAGGGCCGAAAGGCGTTCCTTCACGTCGCCGATCCAGCGCCCCGGCGGGAGGCCGAACATCGCGATCAGGTCGTCGCCGGTCAGCGGACTTTCGGCACGGAGGAGGGCCGCGTCCTCTTCCTCAACCGCGCTACCGAGCCCTTCGAGGCGGTCGTGGTAGACATCGTCGTTGTACGCGTGGCTCACGTTGTCCGCGCGCTTGAGCGCGAGCAGGTCTCGCCAGTGCCCATCGCAACGGTGCATGAAGCGCCGCAGCGACCGTCGATCGTCGAGGTTCGGCCGGTCCATGTGGCGGCGGACGAGCAACGCTATCGTCGAAGCATCGCGCTGGGCGACCTTGAGCCGGGCGAGCAGTGCGGCCGCAAGTTCCGCGCCCGCCGTCTCGTGCTGGTAGAAGCCCCATTCACCGTCCTTCTTGATGTGCCGGACGGCGGGCTTGCCGCAATCGTGGAGCAATGCCGTCCAGCGCCGAACGCGGCGCGAGTCCGGATCGTCCGAGGCGATCACGGCCACCGTCGCGACGGTGTGGCCCCAAACATCGAAGCGGTGCCAGTGGTTCTGTTCGCAGCCCACCATCGGGGCGAGCTCTGGCAAAGCGACCGCGAGCGCGCCGCATTCCCGCAACAGCTCCAACCCGCGCGCGGGGTCGATACCGGCCAGGAGCTTGTCCAGTTCGCTCGTCACCCTTTCCTGCGAAAGCGAGGCGATCAGCGGCGCAGTCTCGCGCATGGCCTCAAATGTCCGCCCTTCCAGGTCGAATCCCAGTTGCGAGGCGAACCGCAGCCCGCGCAGGATGCGCAACGGGTCCTCACGGAACCGCCGCTCGGGCTCGCCGACGGCCCGGATCAGCCGCCGTTCGAGGTCTCGTTCGCCGCCGAAGGGGTCGAGGACCGTCCCCGTATGGGTGTTCCGGGCGAGGGCGTTGATCGTGAAATCGCGCCGGGCGAGGTCGGCCTCGATCGTCGAGCCGAAACGCACCTCAGGCCAGCGCGATCCTTCCGTGTAGGCGTCGCCACGGAAGGTCGTGAACTCAGACCAGCGGCCATCGAGGTCGACGCCGATGGTCCCGAAGCGCTTCCCGACGGTCATCACCGCGCGGCCAAGGCGGGCGGCGAGGGCCTCGATTTCGTCCGGCGTCGCGCTGGTCGCGAAGTCTTCGTCATGGCCCGCGATCCCGAGGAGCTGATCGCGCAGGGCGCCACCAACGACCCACAGTTCGTGCCCGGCCTCGGCGAAGGCGGCGATGACGGCATCTCGCTCGTAGGTCATCCGCGCATTGTCGGGCTGGCGGGGGCGGCGGGCCATCGCGTTCGCGGGCGCCGCCCTCAGCCCCCGGCCCCTTCTGCTCTGAAAGGAGAGCGGCCCGGCCTTTTGTCATTCCGCGATCCTGGCCGTAAGCGATGGAGTCTCCCGACTTCGTCCTTCCCCGGAAGGACGCGGGAGGGGAGGAACATTTTTCAGTGGTAAACGTCTAACGCGAACCTTGTCGATGAAGTACTAGTGTAGTGCAACCGAAGAGTCTTTTACGCGGCTGAGAGCGCTCTCGGCACGGCCGACCTTGGCGAGGATGAGTTCGACGGTGGCGGTCCACGTGTAAGGGCGGGGGTTGCGGTTGCGCATGGCGAGGTAGGCGGTGATCGCTTCCTCCAGCGCCTTCACACTCGTGAATACGCCACGACGGATGGCCTTCTCCGTCAGTTCGGCGAACAGCCGCTCGACGAGGTTGAGCCATGAAGCTGAGGTCGGCGTGAAGTGCAGGTGCACGCGGGGGTGGGCTGCCAACCACGCTCGCACGGCGGCGTGCTTGTGGGTGGCGTAGTTGTCTACGATGACGTGCAGGTCCAGTCCTTTGGCGGTCTGGCGCTCGACCTTCTTGAGGAAGGCGAGGAATTCATCGTGACGGTGGTGGTCCATGCACTCGGCGATGACCTCTCCGGTCGCGATGTTCAGGGCCGCGAAGAGGGTCGTCGTGCCGTGTCGCTTGTAGTCGTGCGTTTGGGTCCCGGCCCTACCCTTCTTCATCGGCAGCCCCGGCTGGGTCCGGTCGAGCGCTTGAATCTGACTCTTCTCGTCGATGCTGAACACCACCGCCTTCTCCGGTGGGTCGAGGTAGAGTCCGACGACATCTTCGAGCTTGGCCAGGAAGGCTGGGTCGGTCGAGAGCTTGAAGTTCTCCTGGCGGTGGGGCTTGAGGCCGTGCGCTCGCCAAATGCGGTGGACCTGTGTATGACTCAGTCCGACCAGCGGGGCGAGCGTCCGCGTGCTCCAATGGGTCGCCCCGAGGGGCTTTTCTGCCAGCGTTCGCCGCACTACCTCGGCCACGAGGTCAGCTTGTATTTGTCGCGGTCGCCCCGGCCTCGGTGCTTCGTTGAGGATCGCTTGGACACCACCTGAGGCGAAGCGGCCCCGCCAGAGCATCACCGTCGGTGTCGTCGTTCGCAACTCCCGGGCCGTCTCTCGGACGCCCGCCCCGGCCGCCCCCAAAAGCACGATGCGTGCCCTCAAAACGACCTTCTGAGCAGCCGTGGGGCTCCGCACTAACCGTTCAAGGCGCTCCCTATCCGTGACATTCAGCAGAACTTCCTGTGCCCTTGCCATCATCAGATCGTACTAGATATTACGGTTACGGTACACTAG
>JANXYE010000345.1 GCA_025350285.1 Chloroflexota bacterium | reverse complement strand
CAGCCAGCCAACGTTCGATCCTTAAGGACGGACTACCCCTCTACTCCCCGGCGAACCGCGGCTCGCGCTTTTCGAGGAAGGCCGCCACCGCTTCACGGCCGTCTCGGCTGAGGCCGCTGAGACGCATGTTCATCGCTTCCTGGTCCAGCGTCTCGGCGAGCGTACCGGTCTCCCCGAGGTTGAGGTTCGCCTTCATGCGGCCATAGCTAGCCGTCGGGCCGGAAGCGATCCTCGCGCAGAAGGCGAGTGCCTGGTCCAGCCAGTCTTCGCCTTCGTAGAGGCGGTTGATGATGCCGAGGCCGAGGGCCGTCTTCCCGTCGAGGACTTCGGCCGTGAGGTAGAGTTCCCGCGCCTTGCCCGCGCCGACGAGCCGCTGGAGGAAGTAGCTGCCGCCATAGTCGCCGCTCAGGCCGACGTTGCGAAAGGCGGTGCCGAACTTCGCGCCCGGGCCGGCAAGCCGCATATCGCAGGAGAGCGCGATCGAAAGCCCCGCACCGACGGCGTGGCCGTTGACGAGCGCGATAACAGGCTTCGGCAGATTGTGGATGCGAAGCGAAACGGCGTCCTGTCCGCGGCGCAGCTCCCGCACCTGCTGTTCCAGATTCGCGATGGGATTCGACGACTGAGCGGCTTCGTTGTTGACGACCTGCCCGTCGTTCCGCTTCTGCATGTTGCCAACGTCGCCGCCAGCGCAGAAGGCGCGGCCGGCGCCGGTGATCGCGATGCAGCGGACCTCGCGGTCGCGTTCGCATTCTGTGAGGAACTGCGCGAGCAGGGGCATCATATCGCCGCCCATCGCGTTCAGCCGCTCCGGACGATGGAGGGTGATGACGGCAACGCCATCGGGACGTTTCTCGAACAGGCAATCGGGCACGGCATCTCTCCGCTGGAAGGTGCGCGCATTGTGGCACAACGGTGAGCGGGGCGGCTGCCGCCACGAACTTCACGAAGGCGACGGCTCGGCTCGGCGCCATCAGCGGGAGGCAAGCGATTCGCGCGCGGGCGGCTCTTCACGGACGCGGGCTCCGCCAACGGAGGCGCGGTACATGAGCGCCGCGATGACGCCGGCCGCGCAGATAGCCGCGTCGATCCCGATGGTCCTCGGCACGCCGATGTGGTCGGCCATATAGCCCGTGAGCGCGCCGCCGATAGGCGTGGATCCGGCCATCAGCAAGAAGAAGATGCTCATCACGCGGCCGCGCAGCTCGTCCGGGACGCTGATCTGGAGGGTGGTGTTGATCGTGGTCGAGAAGACGAGCGAAGAGACGCCGAAGAGGACCAGCAGCGCGGCCGTGAGGGCGAAGCTGCGAGAGAGGGCGATGGCGCCCAGAAGGACGGAGAACGCGAGGGCGGCGACCACTAAAGTGCGCATTGAGGCGCGGCCCGTGGCCGCGAGCACGAGGGCGGCGCCCAGCGATCCGGCCCCCATGCAGGCCGTCAGCAGGCCGAAGCGCTCCGGCCCAACCTTGAGCACGAACTCGGCGATGAGCGGAATGACCACCGTGAAGTTGAAGCCGAAGGTGCCGATCGCGGCGAGCATGATGAAGAGGAAGAGCAGCGAGGGCGTCTTGACGGAGTAGCGGATGCCCTCAGCCACCTGGCTCAAGGCGTTGCCTTTGGCCAGGCGCTTCGCCGAAACGTGGAACTCGCCCGGGCGCATCAACAGGTAGGCGACGATGACGAACACGAAGCTGCCCGCGTTGATGAAGAAGGTGGAGGCCATGCCCACATAAGCGATCGTTAGCCCGGCAACGCCGGGCCCGGCGATGCGCGCAACATTGAAGATGCTGGAGTTGAGCGCGACCGCGTTCACCAGCTGCTCGCGCCCGACGAGTTCGACGGCGAATGTCTGGCGCACCGGAGCATCAAGGGCGTTGATCGTGCCGAGGCAGGCGGCGAGGACGTAGACGTGCCAGAGCTCGACTGAATCGGTGGCCACCAGGAGCCCGAGGGCGAGAGCCTGAAACAGCGCCAGCGTCTGCGTGATGATGAGCATGCGGCGCTTCGGCCAGCGGTCGGCAAACACGCCTCCGAACAGGGTGAAGAGCGTGATCGGTAGGAATTGGAGGGCGGTTACGGTGCCGAGCGCCGCCGCCGAACCGGTCAGCTTGAGCACGAGGTACGCCTGGCCGGTGGTCTGCATCCAGGTGCCTACGAGCGAGATCATCTGGCCGAAGAAGTAGAGGCGGTAGTTGTAGACGCGCAGCGACCCGAACTGGCGGCTGAGGAGGCTTCCGGCGGACTGCATACCGCCAGCATACCTTAACGTGGACGTAAGCGTTAGTAGGCCACGCGGTCCGCTTTCGGGTTTCGAAACAACGTGGCTATCCGGACTCGGGTTCGGGCGGCGCCGTTGCCCGGGCGCCGCTGACGGGCATGCGCAGCCAGGTGAGGGCGAGGAGCCCGGCCAGGGCCGGCAGGATGAGTGCTAACGCTCGCCAGGCGAGCGTCCCGGCGAGGGCGGCATCGAGCGGAACGCCGTAATGATGGAGGACGCTGGGGACGGCGGCCTCCACCAGGCCAAGCCCTCCGGGGAGGAGTGGGATGAGGGCCACGAGCGTCGAGATGACGTAGGCGATAAGGATGATGCTCATGTTGCGGTGCACGCCCACGGCGATGAGGGCGAATCGCAGGCAGAGAGCGTCGGCCACCCACGACCCGAGGGCGAGCGCGCCCATGATGTTCCGGTTGCGGCTGGTCCCGAGCGACGCGATGGCTGAACCGTGCCACGCGACTCGTGCCGCCACATCGTCCGGGCGCGAGCCCCGCCAGGGCAGGCGTCCGGCGAGGGCCGCGACTCGATCCCCAACCTGGCGGTTCGTTACGGCGATGGAGAGCACAACGAGCGCGCCCCCCGTGAAGAGCACCGCGCCGATCACGGCTCCTTGCGCAAAAACGGGGATGCGGCCCCGGAGCAGGGCCACCGCGCCGGTGAGCACGGCGAGCGTGAGAAAGGCGCGGACGTTGAACCAGCTGTGCCACATCAGCGCCTGGCTGATGCGTGAGACTGATACGCCGCGGCGCCGCAGTTCGACGGTGGCCATTGCGAAGCCGGGGGCGGGCGCCGCCGGCAGGACACTGCCAAGCCCAAACGTTACGAGGCTTACGCGGAACATCACCGATCGGCCGAGCGTTGTCGCGGGACCGAGCAGGCGCGTCATCAGCAGTGCGATGCAGACGTAACAAAGCGCCTCTACGATGGCGGCGGCGGCTAGCCATCCGGGGCTGGCGTCCGAAAGCGCGTCCGCCGCACCGGCCAGTTCGTCGGCGATGGCGAAGAGCGCGTAGGCCGAGACGACGAGGACGAGCACGACGCCAGCCATGCGAAGGATGCCTGAACCGCGTAACCACCACGCCGGGCGGGGAAGGATGCCTTCTGCCACGAAGCTACTTTACCGGCCGGGGCCCGCGGGCGAGAGTGTCCGCGCTGGGCCTGAACATTTCTCCGTACTGGGCCTTTACGTGGGTCCGTCAGGACTCGCCTGGCTCGGGCCCGGGGCGCGGCGCGCGAGGACGCCCAGGCGAGGCACGGGTGGCAGCAGGAATGGCCCGATATTGACCAGGTCGATGGCATCGAAGCCGCACTCGGTGAGCAAGGCGGCCATCCGCCCCCAGCCGCGGAGGTCCACCTCGGCGCAGCCGGGGGAGAGCAGCTTGCGGTGCAGGCGGTCGAGGAGCGGGTTCTTCATCGGGGCGACTTCGAGCATGAGGGCGGCGCCGCCGGGGGCGAGGACGCGGGCGATTTCGCCCCCGAGCCCGTGGACCACGTCGTCGTCAAAGCGGCGGATGAAGTAGAGGCAGGTGAGCACATCGACGCTGGCGCTGGCCAGGGGCAGATGTTCTGGCCAGGCCACCGCATCGATCGGGCCGGGACCGTTCGCCGCCAGGTCGATGCAGAGTGGTGGCGAATCGAGCCCGGCGCGGGCCGCGAGCAGGTGCGCGTAGGCGGCCGTCCCGCAGCCGATGTCCACATAACGTTTGCCCGGGGCGAGGCCCGTCAGTTCGATGATCCGCTCGGCGCGGGGGGTGATGGCGGCCATCGCGGCCTGTGAATTCAGCAGCCGTGCCCAGGGGGTCCGTGCCCAGGCGGCCCTCGTCGCGGCGCTCGTCCGGCGGCGGCGAATCACAGCGAGCCGCGTGGCCGCTCGTGGCCGGTGTCGAATCGAGGCTGCATCCGCCGAGGGTACGGACTGAGTAGCAAAGCGGCAAAGGAGGCCCTTGTGTGAAGTGGTTCACACAACACAACGATTTGTCTTGACCCGCCGATCGCCAATGGCTAGGGTTCCGCCATCACACGAGAGCCGGGAGACTTGGGGAATGACGACCGAACTCGACGCAGCCAAAGCAGAAGCGTTTGGCGGACGGATGATGGGCGTCCTGAACGGTGCCATGCTCGCGATCATGGGCAGCATCGGGCACGAGACAGGGCTGTTCGACACCATGGCCACGCTTCCGCCCTCCACCAGCGCGGAGGTGGCTAGACGTGCGGGTGCCCTCGCCGTGGACTCGTAACGTTTCAATAGAACGAGCCGTTGCTCTCCTGGCCAAGTTGTGCGGCGTCCGTCGTCGAAGACGCGAGCGGCGCAGACTGGAATTCGTAGTCGTCCGAGCGAGCGGACCACTCCATCTGCGCCGACGCATTCCTCATGGTGGCGCGATACTTCTGCGCCGGATTGTCGAAGTTCTGCTCAGGGCCTATCGCCGTCCACTGGACCTTGAACGAGACGACCGCGGGGCGGGGGCTCGGGCCGTTACCGAGGATCGCGTTTTCAAAGGTGATGTAATCCTTTGGGTGAGCGTCGCGGAGTTCGTAAAGCGCGGTCCCCGCACCAAGGTCAACTCGGACGCTCTCCGACTCGATGACGATCGTCCAGAAGAGCCCGCTCTGAGTGTTG
>JANXYE010000329.1 GCA_025350285.1 Chloroflexota bacterium | reverse complement strand
CAATCGCGCAGATACCAGGCCCATGGCCAGGCAAACGAATCGTGGCCGTCGATGAGGATGGGGAGGCTCTTGCCCTTGCCCGTGACCTCAGCGAGCTTCTCGATTTCGCGCATGATGTCCGGGATGTCGGGCGAGGACTGTGTGTAGATCAGCAGATCTTTCGGTACGTCGGCGCGTTGGAACGATGCATCGGTCATGGTCCGCAGGGAGAAGATTGAGAGGCCGCCGACCACGATCATCGCAGCGGCCATGGCGAACGCCTTGCGGCCGAAGGGACGCATCACAAACACGGCCGCGCCCGCCGCGGCAAGAGCAATCACGACGCGAAACCCTTGGGCCAGCGGGTCGCTCCCGGGCAGATACACGATGAGCGCCAACGCGGCGGCTCCCAGGCCGGCCATGCTGACGAGCCCGAGTAACGCCTGCGAGACCGGCGGGCGAGGCGTCCATGCGCGCCAGGCCCGGTTGATTGTCCAGGCGGCGAGGAGGCAGGCCGGGACGGCAAGGTGAGTATTCAGCCAGGGCATTTTTTCGGACCCGTAGCTGAGGACCAGCCACTGCCCGACGAGCCAGAAGACCAGGAAACGCGAGAACGCGTTGCCCCGGATGGTCGACCACCAGAGCCCGCCGAGGCAGATGGCGAGCGGCAGGAATTCGTACATGGGCATGACCATGTAGTAGTAGAACCAGGGTTGGTCGCCCCGGTACTCGCCCTGCTGGCCGCGCCAGTAGTCGAGCGAGCCCCAGGGCCCGCTGATGAGCCCGTCGGCGTTCGTCCAGAACGATGTCATGAGCGTCAGGTACACCAGCGCGCCCACGCCGAAACAGATGGCCCAGAGCTTTGGCTTCCACTGGAGGCCAACGAAGGCGGCGGCGCTGGTCGTCAGGAGGAAGAGTCCACCCAGCGCCAGCCTGTCGCTGTTCGTCGCGCTGTTCTGGAGGTGGTTCTCCCAGTCGAGGCGGCTCACCCACTGCCCCTGGCGCTGCCCGCCCGCTATCTGGATAAAGTGGTTATCGACAATGCCCGCCTTCTCCAGCGGGATCCGGAGGATTGGCGTCAACAACGGAAGGCTGAGCGTGCCGAGCAAGATAAACAGGTCGCCCGAGCGCGGCAGCTTTCCCCAGCCCCAGCGTTCGCGAATGGAGCCGAGCATCGGCCAGAACGCGACCAGCGGAGCGGCCACCGGCGTGATCGCCGCCGTCATAAGCCAGCGGTTCCAGCGATCCTCCGCGTTTGGGTAGCTCTTCGCGGC
This sequence comes from Chloroflexota bacterium, assembly GCA_025350285.1. GTDB lineage: Bacteria > Chloroflexota > Dehalococcoidia > Tepidiformales > Tepidiformaceae > JANXYE01. Next base: position 2,406 of record JANXYE010000329.1, on the reverse strand, counting down.
CAACTCGCCCGCGACGTACACGTCGAGCGCGATGAGAAACACGGCGATCGTGAGGAACATGCCTTCCTTCGTCGTCACGCCCCCAACGAACGCCGCCGCGAAGACGAACAGCCAGCGCTCCTTGCCGTCGTCGACGTAGCGCCAGAGGGCGACCACCATCAAGAGGACGAAGAACGCCATGTAGATGTCTTCGCGAAAGAAGCGGCTGTAGTAAACGACCGTCGGGGAGAAGGCGAGGAGGGCCACGGCCGCCATCGTCCCTACCGGCCCCAGCCAGCGGCGGAGCAAGAGCGGCAGCGCGACGATGCCCGAGCCGAAGATGGCGGCGGACACGCGCGAGGTGTAGTCGTTCTCGCCGACGAGGAAGAAGACAGCGGCCTGGATGTGGTAATAGAACGGGCCATGGAAGACGGGGCTGTGGTGGTAGTTTCCGCGCAGCAGATCCCACGACCACTGGGCGTGAATTGATTCGTCGTGGTGGAGCGCCCGCGAACCGAGGTCGAAGAAGCGGAGCCCGATCGCCAACGCGAGGATGGCCGCGTAAAAGGCCACCTCGGCGTTCAGCGGGATGCGAATGGCGAGCCAGCGCTCCAACGGATTGGAACGGTCACGAAGGTTGGTCGCCGGGTTCGCCGCGCGTAGTGTCATTGGCCCTGCCTGGTGTATACGGCCACGGTGGCGGGCCTGATCGCCAGTGTATTGCGCTGGATCAGCCAGTGAAGGTAATCAAGCCCATCGTTAAGGGGCGTATGGAGGCTGGCGGTTAAGGCGAAGTTACCCTCGACGGCCTTCAGTCCAGCCGGGGCGGGGAGCGTCGCTGGCCAGACAACGAAGGCCGCGTCGATGGGCACACGTGACGCGAACACCACATTCCCAGAATCGCGGAACGGCCAGGTCGCCTGATCCTTCAACGAATCGTGGATGACGATGGAGCCCTCGCTCTCGCCGCGGGTGGCCACGGCCCTATCCCGCAGATCGCGCGCAACCGCCCCGCTGAACGGCGATGGCAGCGGTTCGCCCTGCGGATGCACGGCCATACCGAACGCCCCCGTGACCAGCAGGATTGAACAGGCGGCAAAGGCGAGGCTCGCCACGGCCGGTCCCGATCCGCGCCGGAGAAACAACGCGAGCGCCGCGCCCACCGCCGCCACGAGGAAGTAGGCGACACGCGCCTTCTCCGAAAAGCCGCCGATGCTCTGGTCCCGCGCCCAGTCGAACGAGACGGCGAGCGCCAGCAGAGCGAACGCCGCGCTGGCGGGTAGAGCGACCCGCGCCACCTTCCAATCGGCCCGCCACATCGCCGCGAAGGCGCGGCTCGCGGCCGGCCCGAGGATGAGCGCCAGCGGGAGCGTTAACGCCGCCACCGGGACGAATGAGTGGGTGGTAAGCGAAAGCAGTAGCCACGCCCCAGCGAGAGCGGACCAGGCCACGAGCAGGGCCTCTTGCCGGTCCGCCGAACGCCGCGAGAGGGTGTTCCGGGCGAGCAGCCCCGCCGCCGCCAGGCCGGGCGCGACGATCGGGAGCGCGTAAAGGATCAGCACCTCGCCGGCCAGTGGCCCAGACCATGCCTGTTCGAAGCCGGCCGAGAACAGCACCAGAGCGGCCACCCGCGGTTCGCCCGCAAGCACGCTCGTGAGCACCACGCCGGTGAGGCAGCCGGCGGCGAGCACGACCGCGGCGTCCCGTTCGACCCGCCGTTGGAACAGCGCGAAAGCAACGACCGTGAGCGAGAGTGGCAGCAGGAATGGCCCGCCAGTCGCGACGAGTAACCCGAGCAGCGCGTAAACCGCAAGCAACGCCCGCCGTTGGCTCACGGGCAGCGCACCGCTCAGCGCCACAAACACCCAGATGGCAACGGGCACGTCGAATCCGAGCGCCGACGCTGTTCCGCCAAGGAGAATGCCAGGCGGGTCGAAAGCGATGAGCAGCAAGGCGAGCAACGCCCCCGCGTTGCCCAGCCGCCCGCGCAGGAGATAGAGCGCCAGCGGCACGGTCGCGGTCGCCGCGACAGCCAAAAGGCGCGACGGGAGTTCGGAACTCGATGCGTAGAGCAACGTCGCGCAGAGCGCCTGGAACAGTGTCGGTACGAACCGGCTGTCCTCGACGCCGATACGTGCTTGCCAGGCCCCGGAGAGATGGACGAGTTCCGCTCCGCCGACCGGCGCCTCGAACGCGGCACCAAGGCGAAACGCGACGAACACCGCGGCCACGGCCAACCAGGCCAGCGTCTCGGCCGAAACGTTGACGGCCGCCTCCCGACCTGGCGGCGCCGCCTCCTCGGCGTCCGGCGTCACGATGTCCTCGCGATTTCGAAGGCCGGCACGCGGTAGACCCTGGTCGAGCCTTGCTCCCAGGCAAGATCGAGGACGCCATCGAACGAACGCATCAGGTCGCCCGGGAAGCGCT
>JANXYE010000301.1 GCA_025350285.1 Chloroflexota bacterium | reverse complement strand
CCAACCTGGAGGAGCTCCCGGTGTTCTCGGCCGCGAAACGCGCTCGGCGCGAAGACGTGGTTCTGTGGTCGCGGGAGGGGCGGGACCCGAGCACGCATCGCCCCATCCGTCAGCGAGTGACCATTCGGCCAGCTGTCGGTCTCGGGTTGCCAGGGGAGCGCGAACGCGACCTGTACTACCTCGTCTTGGCGCCCTGGCTTGAGCGCCACGGGTTCGGCGAGGATGGCCGAATCGGGCCGATTCGGTACCAGGACGCCTGCGAGATGCTCGGCTGGAAGAGGTCTGGCCGTAGCTACGAGCTGGTGCGCGAAGCGCTGAAGACGCTGGTCTCCGTGCAGCTCGAGTTCGAGAACGCGATCGTCGACGGCCAGACCCGCAAGCTCATCGAGCGCGGGGGAGGGCTGTTCACCGAGTACGCGATGTACGGGGAGAGCTCGCTGGACACCCCGGCACGGATCAGCCGCGGCGTGTTCTCGTTGAAGTCCGCGCCGTGGTTCCAAGCCAACTGGGAAGCCAACTACCTCAAGCCGATCGACACCGCGGTCTACCGCGCGCTTCGGACGCCGCTGGCGAAGGCGCTGTACAGCTACCTCGACAAGCGCGCCTGGCGCCGCGGCTCGTACACCGAGCAGGTGAGCGAGGACCTGATCGAACTGCGCGAACGGTTCCGCCTTGGCGTGAAAAAGACGAAGCACTTGCTCGAGGAGTTTCGGCGAGCGCACGACGACCTACGGCAGAGCTGGCCGTTGCTGCAGGAAGTCCGGCTCGAGAAGGTCACGCCGGGCCGCTACAGGGCGGTCTACGTGTTCAGCACGCAGGTCTCGCTGTCGCTCGACGCGGCGCCCGAGGCGTCCAGCAAGCCGGCCGCCGACCCGATGGGGGAGAGCGACCCTCAGCTCGTCGAACAGCTGCGCCAGCGTGGCTTGAACCCGGCCCGGAGCGCTGACCTCGTGCGGGCTTACCCGGCAGAGCGGATCCGCCGCCAACTCGACATCCACGACCAGGAGCTGAAGCATGTCGGCGTCGGCCAGATCACGAACCCGCCCGGCCGCCTCTACAAGCGCATCGTTGAAGACTGGGCGCCGTTTGACGCCTACAAGAGCCCGGACGTGCTCAAGCGTGTGCACAAGACGAGAGCCGCAGCAGCGGCCAAGGAGAGGGCCGAAAACGAGGCGCTGGAGGCCGAGCGGGCCCGGTTTGATGCCCTGACCCCAGAGGAGAAGGCGAACGTTCGCCTAGCGCGTTATATGGCCTTCCAGAGCGTCATGGGGCCGGTCTCTGCCGAGCAGCGAGAGCAGAAGTACCGGGAGTACCTGGACGAGTATCTGCTGCAGGAAGAAAGCAAGATTTCTTGATTGTAAGTGGCTGACCCCGAGAGCGGCAGCGTCCAGCTGCCGCTCTTATTCGTGGAGCCGGTCTGCGGTCGCCCGAGGTCAAGGTGGAGGCCGAAGGCACGACCTTGACGGAGGGCGAGCCACGGACGCAGTGGACGTCGATGCTTCGACGTTGGCGTCGTTCCGCCGACGCGCCGCGACGGCGCGATCGGCCCGGGGTGGGGGATAGGGGCACCTCAAGCGCCGGTGCCCCTCGACTTGGAACGCCACGCTCGCTACCGTTCCAGGTCTCACCCTGAGGCTTGCGCGCGCCGTCCGACTCCTGCGCCGGGCCATCCATCCGCAGCGGGCCTGACGATGACGCGCCACTGGCGCCTCATGTCAAGCCCGCGACGGACTGCAAACCACCTGCATCTGGTTTGCAGTCCTGACGTGCATTTCATGCCAGTCTTTTGCGGCTTTCTGTCCTGGCTTGTCGCCGGACCCCTTGCCTTTCACCGCTGCGTGCACCTCCCAACGTTCGACCTCCTGTCTCGCGTTGGGTCCCGGTGCACTTGGGCTTCGTCGTGCCGCATCGTGCGGCACGCCTCGGTCCTCCTGCTGGAGGACTGAAATGCAAGGGGTCCGGCGCCTCGAAATGGACGGTCGCGGGGCCCGCGGCTTCGCCGCCCGCGACCTGCCGCTCGGGGGCCCTGCGCCCTTCGGGCTTGCCCCTCGCGGACCATTTCGGGCTCGGACGGCGCGCGCAAGCGGAAGGCCCGTG
>JANXYE010000271.1 GCA_025350285.1 Chloroflexota bacterium | reverse complement strand
CCGCTTCGGCGCCGTCCTCGATGCCGTCACCGACCGCTACGCCGACGCCATGATGCTCGGCGGGATGACTATCTACGCCGTCCGCTTCGAAGACCTGCCACGCCCCGAAGTGATGGGCATGCTCGCTCTCGCCGCCGCCCTCACCGTCAGCTACAGCCGCGCCCGCATCGAAGCCAGCATGTCAGTTGAACCCTCGGACGGCGTCTTCGGGCTTGCCAGCCGGGATGTCCGCTCGCTCATCGCCGCCATCGGCACGGTCCTCGGGCAGTGCTACTGGACGCTCGCCGTGCTCGCCGCCGCCTCAGCCCTCACGGTTGCCTTCCGCCTCGTCTACCTACGGTTTCGAACGGTAGCGTAGCGGATCCCATCTGGTTGACGGCAGGAGCCGCGCCCCTCCGTGGGCGCTAAGGTCTCCTGTACCGATGCCCGGCGCTTCCCGAGACGGGTGCGCTCCGCTCAGGCCCCACAGAGGCAGAATCCCTACCCAGGCTCCTGCCGTTATTCCGCTCGGTGGTTCACTTTTCGATCGGCAGGCCGACCGAGTTGCCCCATTCCGTCCAGCTCCCGTCGTAGTTGCGCACGGTCGGGTAGCCGAGCAGGTAGCTGAGCACGAACCAGGTATGGCTCGAACGCTCGCCGATGCGGCAGTAGGCGACGATGTTGTCCGAGCTTTTCAGGCCCTTCTCGCCCTCGTAGATCGCCTTTAGCTCGTCAGAACTCTTGAAGGTGCCATCTTCGGGGTTTGCGGCCCGCGCCCAGGGCACGCTCTGCGCCCCCGGAATGTGGCCGCCGCGGAGCACGCCTTCCTGCGGATACTCGGGCATGTGTGTCTTTTCGCCGCTGTATTCCGCGGGGCTGCGCACATCCACCATCGGCCGGCCCGCCGCCTGGTGCTCCTGCACCTGGCCGCGGAATGCCCGGATCTTCGAATCGTCGCGCTCCGGGGCGTTGTAGGTTGTAGCCGCGTAGGTCTTCGCCTCGCGCGTCAGGTCGCGCCCTTCCTTCTCCCACTTGAGGCGGCCGCCGTCCATCACCTTCGCGTTGGTGTGGCCGAAGAGCTGGAAGATCCAGAAGGCGTAGGTCGCCCACCAGTTGCTCTTGTCGCCGTAGAACACGACCGTCGTATCGCGCGAAATGCCGTTCTTCGCCATCAGTGCGCCGAACTGCTCCTTGTTCAGGTAGTCCCGGCGCACCTGGTCGTTCAGGTCCAGCGCCCAATCGATCTGGACCGCCCCGGGGATATGGCCCGACGGGTAGAGGAGCGGGTCTTCGTTCGATTCGACGATCCGGACCGAGGCGTCGTTCAGGTGCTCGGCGACCCAATCGGTGCCGACGAGGACATCGGGTTTGGCGTAACCGCGTTCGGCGATTGTGGACATAGGGAGACCTCCGGGGGTTTCAGAATGGCAGGTTGGAGTTTGCGGGTACCCATCAGCGTAGGCCGCCGGACAAAGTCAAGCAACTAAGTCAACAATCTCCGCAGAGCGGCCCGAGCGCCCGCCGCCAACCGCCCGCAGGAGCCCGGGTAGGGATTCTGCCTCAGTGGGGCCTGAGCGTAGCCCTCACGGCCAGGGCGCGCACCACCCGGCCTGGAACATCATCCCCGCAGGCCGCTGCCGCGCAGGCGTGGATCCAGTTCGTCCCGTAGCGAGTCGCCGAGGAGGTTGAACGCCAGCACCGTGAGGCCCAGCGCGACGCCCGGGAAGATCGCGAGCCAGGGGGCGAGCGAAAAGAGTTGCCGCGCCGACCCACCCAGGTCTCCACCCCAGGATGCGTCGCCATACGGCAGGCCAACACCGAGATAGCTCAGGGCCGCCTCCGTCAGGATGGCAGCCGGAAGCGACGTGCTGGCGAGCACGATCATCAGGGGCAGCAGGTTCGGGAGGACGTGCCGGAACATCACCCGCGTCTCGCTCGCACCGATGACCCGCGCGGCCTCCACGTATTGGCGGTTCCGTTCCGCGATAACGCCGCCGCGCAGGATCCGGCCGATCGCCGGGAGGAACGCGATACTGACAGCGATAACGATTGCCAGCAGCCGCGGGTTAATGATGAAGTCGGACCCGAGCGTGTCATCGAGTTTGGGGCCCAGCGAAGCTCCGATGACCAGCCCAAAGAGGATCGACGGGACCGAGTTCAGCACCTCGAACACGCGCGAAATCACCATGTCCACCCAGCCGCCCAGGTAACCCGCGAGCAGCCCCATGACCGTCCCCCCGATGACCCCGATGAGCACCACCGCCAGGCCCACCGTGAGCGACGGCCGGCCCCCGTAGATCACGCGCGTCCACATGTCCTGCGCAGCCCGGTTCGTCCCGAACCAGTGGTCGGCACTGGGCTCGACGAGCACGTCGTCGCCGATGTCCGTCGGGGAGACGTCCGTCAGCAGCGGTGCGAAGACCGCAAGGGTTACCAGCACGACGATGATGAAGATGCCGAGGGCGCCCAGTGGCTGCCTGCGCACGAAGTGACGCGCTCCCCGCCAGCGCCGGGAGATCATGCTCGGGCCGAGGTCCGGGGTCGCGACGGCGGGCTGCGTTTGGGTCGCCATGTTGCTCTCCAGCTAGTAACGGATGCGGGGATCGACCCACGCATACGCGATATCGACGGCCAGCGTCATCACGACGAATGTCAGCGTCGTAATCACCGTCACCGCCTGAAGCGTCTGATAGTCGCGGTCAAACACCGCCCGGCCCGCCATCTGGCCCATCCCGGGGATTCCGAAAATGTCTTCAATGATGATCGAGCCGCCGAGGATGAACCCCGTTTGCAGACCGACCACCGTTAGCAGCGGAATCAGCGAGTTGCGAAAGACATGCGAGAGTATCACCGTGCCTTCGGCGAGCCCCTTCGCCCGGGCCGTCCGCACATGGTCGCTCGTGAGCGCCTCCAGCATCGCCGATCGTGTGATCCGCGCGACATACGCCGAAGCGGAGATAGCCAGTACCAGCGCCGGCAACAGGAGCAGCCCGAAGTGCGAAAGAGGATCCTCGCCAATCGTCTTGAACTGTTTTGCGGGGTTCCATGTCCACCAGTAGACCGGCAGATAGACTACCAGCGTCGCCAGCCAGAAGTTCGGCACGGAAAGGCCGAGGATCGAGAATAAGCGAAGCCCATAGTCCAGCGGCCTGCCCGACTTGACGGCCGAAAGCACGCCGATGGGCACCCCGATCAGGATCGTGAAGAGGATGCTGATAGTCCCCAGCTGGAGCGTCACGAGCGCCCGCTTCTTCAGCTCAGGGCCGATCTCGCGCGTGGTGGCGTTCGAAAGGCCGAAGTCCCCCCGGATCGCCCCCTTGAACCACTTCCCATACTGCTCCGGGTAAGACTTGTCGAGGCCAAGTTCCTGCCGGGCGCGGTCCAGGCATTCCTGGCACGCGCCCGCCTGCGCGCCAAGCCGTGCTACCGCCGCATCGCCCGGGAGAATCCGGACCAGCGAAAACGTCAGGATAGACACCAGAAACACGATCAACGGGAGGAGCAACAGACGACGAATAATGTAGGCCCGCATGGGCTCGCCCCTCCGGCCTTCGAGGTAATCTCGGGGCCATGGTACGCCGTCCGCGACAGTAGCCAACGGGGCCGTTCGACGCAATCAGCCTACTGGTCGGCCAGCCAGCCAACGAATCCGTTGCGCGGTTGGTATGCGTATCCAACAATGCTGATGCGTCCGCGCCGCGCATCGTTGCCGCCGCCGAACGTGTGGGATACGGAATGATCCCGGATACCTCTGGAGGGACAACCCATGGCTTCAACCGATAATTACTGGACCCGCGCCCGAAGCTCGAGCTTCACCCGGCGCCGCTTCCTCGCGGGCTCCGCGACCGCGGTGGCCGGCTCCGCCGCCATCCTCGCCGGCTGCGGCGATGACGACACCAAGAAGACCGCCACGGCATCCGCAAGCAGCGCCGCCACCGGGGCGGCTACCGGCGCCGCCACTGCACCGGCCGCCGGCAAGCGCGGCGGCACCTTCCGCGTTGTCAAGGCCGTGCCGGACACGGGCGTGGACCCCGCGATCACCAACACGTACGTCACGCACACGGCCCGCACCTACAGCACAACCCACCTCTACCAGGCCTCGACAGACAAGCTCCTCTTCGACCTCGCGACGAAGATCGAGCAGACCGACGCCCAGACGCTGACCATCACGATCCGCCAGGATGCGCTCTTCCTGCCGGAAGTCGCGAACGGCCGGCGGGTTGTCGCTTCGGACCTCGCCTACAGCTGGAACCGCTATCCAGACATGCTCAAGAGCTTCGGTTCCCAGTTCAACAAGACCAACTGGGGCTGGATGGACGCCGCCGCTGGCGCCACCTTCGTCACACCGGACGACAACACCATCATCATCAAGCAGAACAAGCCCTTCGCCTCGAACCTCATCGCGATGGGCAACCACCAGTTCGCTGTCGTCGCCAAGGAGATGGTCGAGGCTTCGGGAGATAAGACCCTGCGCAAGGTCGATAACGCCGGCAGCGGCCCGTACAAAATGGTCAAGCACGAGTCCACCGGCACGCGCTTCGAGCGGAACCCCAACTACAAGCGTTCGAACCCGTCCGAGGCATTCCTGGCCGCTGGCCCCTACTTCGACGCCTGGGAAGAGCGCATCATCGCCGACCCCGCTTCGGCCAAGGCAGCCTTCATCGCCGGCGAACTCGATATCCTCAGCACGTCGCTCGTCCCCGTCGATAAGATCGTGGCCGAAGAACTCGCCAAGCAGAGCGGCGTCAAGGTCCTCAAGGACGACTCCAAGGACCACCTCATCCTCGCGTTCGACGCCGTCAAGTGGATCGACCCGAACCTGCGCAAGGCCATCTCCCTCGCCTGGGACCGGACACGCTTCATCAACACCGTTTACGTCGGTGATGGCATTCTGGGCGCGCCCGTGTCGGCCGGCTTCAAGGACTTCTCGTGGAGCCAGGACAAGCTCAAGGGATACCAGAAGTACGACCCGACCGAAGCCAGGAAGCTCTGGGACGCCGGCGGCGGCGCCGCCAAGTTCAATGGGAAGCTGAAGATAACGACGAACTCCGGCATCCCCCTCTTCGCCCAGGCCGCCCAGGTCATCGGCGAAGACCTCAAGAAAAACCTCGGCGTCGATGTCCAAATCGATAACGTCGATGGCAACAGCTACGTCGCCAAGGCCGTCGCCCCCGTCAAAGAGTGGGATCTCTTCGTCGCCTACAACCTCTCGCTTAACACCATCCCGGACTACAACGCCCTCACGCTGTACGTGCCGACGGGCTTCGGCGGTATTTTCCCGAACATGAAGCTGGAATCGACGGTGCCGGAAGTGGCCGCCCTTGCCAAGCAGATCCAGGATCTCTACGAAGCCCAGGCCGCCGAACTCGATCGGAAGGCCCGCACAGTCAAGTTGGACGCGCTCCAGGAGTTCATCCTCACGAACAACGCGACCTGCATCCCCCTCCCGGTGCAGAAGACGAAGTACCAGCCAATCCGCGATTACCTCAGGAACTATCCGGAGAAGGACTGGGTCTGGGGCTCCGCCTCCGCCAACGAGTTCCGCATCCAGACCGTCTACTCCGACAAGACGGCGTAGCTGGCTCTCACCGGAGCTACACCGAAGAGGCCGGCCCGCAAGGGCCGGCCTGTCGCGTTTCCGGGCCGGGCGCCGGAGTAGCCCTCGCGTCACACTCCCACCCGTGCGCACTGGACTCCCCGTCATCCACCTGGACGGCGAATACGGCGGCCGACCGCCCTCGCTCCTTGTCCGTTTGGGCGCCGAACCTCTACAGTCTCACCCACTAACTTCAGCGACTTTCCGGAGGCATCCCAATGGGCGAACTCGTGACCTTTCCA
>JANXYE010000263.1 GCA_025350285.1 Chloroflexota bacterium | reverse complement strand
GCTTCATGTAGCGAAGGACGGGGATGGTGAACGTCGTGGGAGCGCCCATCGGGCCGTATGGTGCTTCGAACTGGCCGGGCAGGGTCGATCGTCCACCCCCGAAGCCGCCCCGTCCGATGCCGGACTTGCCGCTTTCGCCATGCGTGATGAGCACGGTTTCGCAGAGCCCTTCGTTTATCGCGGCCGCCGCATGACGGACATGGAGCATGAAGGAACAGCCGCCGACCGACGTGCCATCGACCCAGGTCGGGGAGATGCCGAGGTACCAAGCGACTTCCGTCGGGGATTGCCCGGCGGTGGCGACACCATCGATGTCGGAGGGCTTGAGGCCGCATTCGGCCAGGGCGTTGAGAGCGGCATCGGCGTGCAGGCCGAGCTGCGAGAGGCCGGGGATGAGGCCGAGTTCGGTCGTCTCGGCGGCGCCGACGATAGCCACGCTTGCGGGTTTCATCGTACGCCTCCCACGGGCCGGAATTTCGGCAGGAAGATGCCGTCCGGGATCTCTTCGGGGGCGAGTTCGACAACGAGGTCGAGCGGTAGGGCCTCCGGTGTCTGATCGACGCCGACGATGTTCGTCATGAGGCGCGGGCCTTCGTCGAGTTCGACAACGGCGATGGCGTAGGGGCCATCGAAGCCCGGCGCCGGGCGCTGGACGATGACGTAGCTGTGGAGCTTGCCGCGGCCGCTGCTTTTGAACGAACTCACGTTGCGCGAGCCGCAGCCGGGGCAGAAGGGGCGTGGCGGGAAGTAGCTCTTGCCGTTGCAGGCCGCTTCATTGCAGCGCTGGAGGGTGAATTCGCCGCGCCTCATGCCGTCCCAGAACTCCTGGGTTTCGGGCACGGGCTGGGGTATCGGTTTTTTGTAGTCAGCCAAGTAGTGGGAGGTTCCTTTCGCGAGTCCGGCCCATGCGGCGCCGGCTCAAGTTGCCTCTGTTGTCTACCGTGAACGTGAGGGTGGGGCAAGTCGGGGGCGGGTCGATGATCTCCAAGACATCGACGCGGCGGTTGGGGCCGCCGGGCTGACGGAACCCGAGGTTGGTTCGCTGTACGAACTCACCGCACTCGTGCGGGGTTCAGCAGGCAATGTAGCGGGCGAGCCGGTCGCGGTGCTTGCGGTGGAGGTTTCGCTGACCATCGACGAGGGGACAATCGCACGGGCGGTCGCTGCGAGAGATGTACTTCGGCGCGCGGGGTATCGAGCAGACGCGGACGTGGGTGGCGAAGGTCTCGCGGTGGGTCTCGGCGTACCCGGGGACGTTCTTGTCTGTCTGGCGCCCACCGGCGAGGCGTGAGAGTTCACTTCGCCAGAGGCACGCTGGGGCCCGGCCAGATAGTCAGCGCCAGCTTCGCGAGTTCCTGCCCGCGTCGTTCGATCGCAACCTCGTTCCACTCCAGCACGTTTTGGAAGTAGACGTTGAGCGCCAACAGGCTGCGTGTTATTTCCGGGCGCTTGTCGGCGTAGCTCGCGTTGCTAACGTAGGAATTGTGTGGCTGCGTCAACAACGTCAGGTTGCCGAGCGAGTGAGTCAGACGTTCCCGACGCGCACGCGTGGCCGACTCCTCTTCCTCGCCGAGGCTTTCCGGCGGCCATTCGGCGACACGCGCGCTTTGCGGGAGGACGTGTTCCACGCTCAGCGGCGATGTGATCGTTTCGGCCGAGTAGATGGGGTGCGCCGCCTTGTTCAGTGCTTCGAGGAGCATGAGCGTCCGGCGCGGCTTGAAACTCATGTACAAGGGGTCGTAAGTCAGATGTTGGGCGAACTCATCGTCCGACGGCCACACCGCGCTCTCGGCCTGAGAGGATGTGAGCAGGTCCCTGATGGCGCCGCGGCTCGGGACCTCGCCACGTGCTCGCATGCGGCGAAGGGCATCGACGAAGAACCGGGTGTATGACTTGGTCCCGTACCCGCATGCGGCTCGCCGCACGAAATAGGATTCAAGGTCCTTGATGATGCCCTTGAATTCGTCTCCATCTGTGTCCAGGATGCCTGCCGCCCACAGGACGAGCGGGTAGACGCTGGTCAGGTCGAGCACGCGGAGTCGATGGGCGAAGAGGTCGAATGGGGTATCGCCGACGGGGTCCAGGAGTGTTCGATAGATGACACTGTAGCGCTGGAGTTCGGCCAATTCGCGCTCGATGGAGCGAGTTTCGGATTCCCACCACTTGCGGAATGCTTCGTAGAGCCGTTCGACCTTGAACTCCGACGGGGCTCGAAAGATCACGTAGTGGAAGAGGAACAGGTCCATGCGCGAGCGTTTCAATCGCCCTTGCCGCTCTACCTGCTTCCAAAACGGACGCCCACCCGACGGCTCTTCCTCAAACGAACGCCAGTGGGCCGTGTAGAGCGCCTCGACGTTGGCGTGCTCCCTGGTCGCTGTGAGGAAGACGAAGTTCCGGACGAGGTCCGATGGGGACAGTGGTTCCCCGCGAGCATTGAGCGTCTCGAAGATGACCTGAGCGTCATCCTCTGGATCGAGCGTGATGGTTACGACCTGGAACCCGGCCACGAGACCTTCGACAAGGAAGGCAACACGATCCTTCCCGGAGAGATTGAGCAGGTCGAGAGGGAGTTCGTCGGGGTTGTCGTCAAGAAACTCCCGAACGCGTTTCGCAAAAAAGAGGTACGCATCGACAACGCCGGGACGCTGCGGGTCCCACCTGCCCCACTTGAATTTGTAACGTGGCCGGCCGTACCTCACTTCCACTTCAGCACTGGAGCCGGCCTCAACCACATTTCGTATGTCGTCCTGCATCCCGCTCGTTGGCCACACCTTGAACCGCTGATCAGGATCCTTCAGCGGCCCATCGTTTTGGGTCAGCTTCACAAGTTGGGCCTGCAAGAACTCGTCGGATACATCCGCCGTCTCGTCGCGAATAGCCGCGAGCAGGAGTTGGAGTGTCGTGAGACGTTGTTGCCCGTCAATGATCTCGACCATCGGGACGTCACCGAACGTCGTCTTGACTTGATTCAGTACGACGGCGCCAAGGAAATGCCGCTGCACCGTTGGCGGGTCGGGTAGAGAACGGTGTCGCG
>JANXYE010000209.1 GCA_025350285.1 Chloroflexota bacterium | reverse complement strand
TCCTCGACGCCGCGCCCGGCGCGGTTCCCATTATTCTTGGTGGCGACCACTCCATCACCTACCCGTCCGCGGCCACCATTGCGGACTTCCACAACCGCCGTATTGGCATGGTCCATTTCGATGCCCACGCCGACACGGCCGATGCCTCGTGGGGTGTGTCGCTCAGCCACGGCACACCGATGCGGCGTCTGATCGAAGGCGGCCATCTTCGCGGCCACAACTTCGTCCAGGTCGGCCTGCGCGGCTACTGGCCGCCGCCGGCGGTCATCGAGTGGATGGAACAGCAGGGCATGCGCAGTCACTTCATGGACGAGATCGAGCGGCGTGGTCTCGATGTTGTGTTGAGCGAAGCGATCGAGCAGGCCCTCGACGGCGTTGACGCCTGCTACCTCTCCGTCGATATCGACGTACTCGACCCCGCCTTCGCGCCCGGTACCGGCACGCCGGAGCCGGGCGGGCTCTCGGCTCGCGAACTGCTGGGCGCGGTCCAAAGGATCGCGCTCCAGGTGCCGTTGGTCGCTCTGGACGTGGTCGAGGTATCACCGCCCTACGACAGCGCGGGCATCACCGCGGAGGTGGCCCACCGCGTCTGCCTGGAAGTGATCTCGGCGCTGGCCGTCCGTAAGCGGGACAGCCGCGGTTAGCGTTCGTCTACCGGCGCGAAGCCGCGGCGCATCGTGTCCTCGGTGATGGAGCGCGCGACCATGAACTCCAACAGGTAGTCAGGCCCGCCGGCCTTGCCGCCGGTGCCCGACATGTTGACGCCGCCGAAAGGCTGCCGGCCGACGACCGCGCCCGTCGTCTTGCGATTGAGGTACAGGTTCCCAACGCGGAACTTGGCACGCGCTTCCTCCAGGTGGCGCGGGTTCCGCGAGTAGACGCCGCCAGTGAGCGCGAAGTCTGAGTCGCTCGCGATCTCCAGCGCCGCGGTGAACGAATCCGCCTTCCAAAGTGCCAGCACCGGCCCAAAGATCTCCTCCCGGGCAACCCGCGACTGCCGCGAAAGTCCTTCGAGCACGATCGGGGCCACGTAGTGGCCGGGGCCGCCCGGGACCTGTGCCCGGGCGACCACCCGTCCCTCCGCCGCGCCCATCTGTATGTAGGCCTCGATCCGCTCCTTCGCGTCCCCGGAGATGACCGGGGGCACGGTTGGATACGCGTCGTCGGGCGGTCCAACGACCAGGCTTTCGACCGCCGCCGCCAGCCGCTGCCGGAACTCGGCATACGCGCCCGCCAGCACCACGACCCGGCTCGCGGCGCTGCACTTCTGTCCCGCGTATCCAAACGCCGACGCGAGCACGCCGGCCACCGCTTGGTCGAGGTCCGCGTCGTCATCCACAACAATGGCGTTCTTCCCGCCAAGCTCGAGCACGACGCGCTTAAGCGACGGCTGGTGGGGATGGACCACCGCCGCGCGCTTCAGGATGTTGAGCCCGACCGCGTGGCTGCCGGTGAACGCGATCACGCCCACGTCGGGATGATCGACCAGAGCCTGCCCGACGACTTCGCCTGGACCGGGCAGATAGTTCACCGCGCCGGCCGGGACGCCCGCCTCGTGCAGGAGCCCAACGAGCTCGCTGGCGATCAGCGGCGCTTGCTCTGCCGGCTTCAGGATGACTGTGCACCCGGCCGCCAGCGCCGCCGCGGTCATCCCGGTGGGGATCGCGAGCGGGAAGTTCCAGGGCGAGATCACGGCCGCCACGCCCCGCGCCTCGTATATCAGCCGGTTGCTCTCGCCCGGCGCCTGGAGGACATCTCCGCCGCGCGCCAACCGCCGCGCCTGGAACCCGTAGTAGCGGAGGTAGTCGATCGCCTCGGTGACATCGCCATCGGCCTCGCGCCAGGGCTTGCCGCATTCGAACACCATCGTCGCGATGAGCGCGTTCCGCCGTTCTGCGAGCAGGTCCGCGGCGCGCCAGAGGATGGCCGCGCGATCGTCAGCCGGGGTGTCGCGCCATGCGCCAAACGTGGCACTTGCGGCCACGACTGCCTCGCCGGCGAGGGCCGCACCCGCCTGCTCCACTTCGGCGACCACGAAGTCCGGGTGCGCCGGGTAGCGCACGGTCGCGACGCTCCCCGTTCGCACCCGGCGCCCATCGATCACCGGACCTGCGCGGCGCGCCCCGGCGGCGCGGATGCTTGCGACGGCAAACGCCAGTTCGGCCCGGACCTCCGGCCGGTACAGCTCAAGCGGCGGATGGTTGCGGAAGGAGTTCGCCTCGGGCTCGTCAGCCGGCGGCTCCTCCGGGTCCGGCGGCTGCAGAAGCTCGTCCGGGCTGCCCTCTTCGTGCCGGTGCATGAGCCACGACTCGTTCGAGGTGTTCTCCAGCAGCCGCCGCACGAGGTAGGCCATGCCGGGGATAACCGCCCCAACGGGGACGTAAACCCGCGTCAGGTAGCCCTTCGCCTGCACGGCCCGGCGCAGCCCCTCGGCCATCCCGTAGAGCATCTGAAACTCGACGTCCTCCTGCGGGACGCCCAGCGCCGAAGCACGCACCATCGCCTGCGCGATGCTGCGTGGGTTGTGTGTTCCGAAGGCTGGTCTCAGGTGTGGGTAGGCGCCAAGCAGCTGCGCGCTGCACGCCTCGTAGTTCGCGTCCGCGGCACCCTTCGCGACGAATACCGGCGGCTGCCGGTTCTCGCGCGCCGCAAGGGTCGTCTCTTCGTCCCAGTAGGCGCCCTTCACAAGCCGGACCGTGATCGGTGCGCGACGCCTTCGCGCCAGCTGCTGGAGGTGGCGCAGGTCGTCGGCCGCATCCCGCAGGTAGGCCTGGACGACGATCCCGGCATCGGGCCAGTCGTCGAATTCGGGGTCCGTCAGCACATCCCCGACCAGCTCGTGGACGAGGTCCTTTAATCGGTACTGCTCCATGTCGATGTTGACGAACACTCCTCCCTGCCGCGCTGCCCGCAGGAGTGGCACGAGGCGCGCTCGCACGGCCCTGCTGGTCGAAGCCGGGCCAGCCGCCTCGAAGTGCGAAGTCAGTGCCGAGAGCTTGATCGAGATGTTGGGCTGCAAGCCGCCGGGCGTGTTCGAGGTCGAGCTGATGCTGGCGATGAGCGCCAGGTAGCGCCGCAGATACTCGTCGGCCTCGGCTTCCGAGAGCGTCGCCTCGCCGAGCAGGTCGACCGTGTAGGCCGTGCCCGATTCGTTGAGCTCGCGCAGCCGGGGCAGTACCTCCTCCGGCGAGGGCCCGCCGATGAACCGCCCGGACATCGCGAACACCCCTTCCCGGACGACCCGCGAGAGCACCGGCCGCAACAGCCGCTGGTCGCCCAGTACCGCCCCGACGCGCACGGGCAGCGGCGAGCGGTCGCGGAAGTACTGGCGCACATGGTCGCCGATCGCGGCGGGGGTCCGCAGGGTCGGCAGCACATCGACGAAGCGGAGCAGGTTGACGCGGAAGTCGGGGTCGGCCGTGGCCCACTGGAGCAGCCGCTCCTGCCACCAGTCCGGGGTAAGCGCGATCAGCCGCTCGGACTTCACGCCCGCAAGCAGCGCGCGTCCCCGAGCCTGAATGGCGGCTTCGAGGTTCGCGTCTCGGGTCTCGTTGGTCACGATGGCTGGCTCCCCGCTGCGTGCCGTTTAACCGCTACCAGCGTAACGGTGCTATCCAGCGTTGTCCCCTGGCCCAGACGTGCCCTGGCGCGACCGACACGAGGGTGCGGTGAGGGACCACGACCTTCACGAAGCAGCCGAGCATGCTTGAGGTGAAGGCGTACCACGACACCTGGGGCAACGGCGAGGACTTTCTCGTGTCGATGAGTCCGTCCCAAGCCGTCTGAGGCTTGTTCCAAAGCCTTGCGGCTGGCGCTAGCGAGGGAGATAGCGAACTGGTCGCAGCGTGTAGGTGGAGCTGATAACCTAGTGTAGTGAATCACAATTGGCTTGCGCTTGAAGTCGGCTGCGCGCCGGCCTCGCGCGGTTCCTGCGGGCCGTGG
>JANXYE010000200.1 GCA_025350285.1 Chloroflexota bacterium | reverse complement strand
CGCCGAACGCGGTGATCACCACGTGGCCCAGTCCCGATGCGGGCCCGGCGCCGCAGCGTTACTCGCTGATCACCCTGGATGGGTCATTGCTCGCGGTGGCGGGGCTGTTTCTGGGGGCCACGGGGCACGCGCTCGCCCATCCGCTGGGGAACTTCACGATCAACCGCTACGCCCGCGTCGAGGTGTACAAAGACACGCTTCGCCTCCACTACATCCTGGACTACGCGGAGATCCCCACCTTCCAGCTCCAAACCGAGATCGACACGAACCTCGACGGTCAGATGTCGCAGGCCGAACTCGATGCCTACGCGCTCAAGTCGCGGACGACCTTCCCGGCGAAGTTCGACCTCTCCGTGAATGGTCAGAAGCTCGCCGTAACGCCAGTCGCACAGACGATCCAGCAACTTCCGGGCCAGGGCGGGATCCCGATTGTGCGCGTGGTCTACGTGTACGACGCCCCCGTTTCGGCACAGGGGAACGTGACCGTGACCTTCAGCGACCGAAACTTCGCGGACAAAGCGGGCTGGAAAGAACTGATCGTGCAGCCCTCGGCCGGGGCGAACATTGCGGTCGATCCCGCGTTCACGGTGGACCGGAGCGACGCGCTGCGAAAGTACCCGGCGGAAACGCTCAGCTCGGCGCCGGACCAGCGGGACGTGAGTTTCGCCTGGCAGACGGGCACTGGCGGCGCGGCGCCGGAGCAAGCGGGAGCGCAAGCCGCGAGCACGGGCCGGTCATCATCGGGCCTGGCGTCGTTGATCGACAACGACGGCTCACTCGGCATTATTCTTGTGAGCCTGCTTGTGGCATTCGTGCTTGGCGCGCAGCACGCCATCGGGCCAGGACACGGGAAGGCGATGGTGGGCGCATACCTCGTGGGCAGCCGCGGCAAGCCGAAGCACGCGGTCTTTCTGGGAATGACGGTGACCGTGGCGCACACGTCGTCGGTCTGGCTGCTGACGTTCGTCACGCTCGTGGCGGCGGAGTTCATCGCGCCCGATACGCTCTTCTTCTACCTGGGCCTCTCATCCGGCGCGCTGGTTGTGATCATCGGGGCGGCGCTACTCTTCGCCCGCGTGCGTGGAGCCCTGCCGCGGGAATCCACGGACGGCGCGCACCGTCATGGCCGGTTCGGCAGGGCCCACAGCCACGGACCGGCGGAGCCTGTCCAGGCCGTCGTCCAGCACGACCAGGAGCATGAGCACGCGCACGAACACGGCCACGACCATGTCCACCAGGACCCACTGATGGAGGCAACCGAGGGGCGGATTACGTGGCGTAGCCTGCTCGCCCTTGGGGTCTCCGGCGGACTGCTCCCATGCCCCTCGGCGATCATCGTCATGCTGGCCGCCATCTCGTTCGGCAAGATCCTGTTCGGCATGGCGCTCGTCGTGGCCTTTAGCCTGGGCCTGGCGTTCGTGCTGTCGGCTATCGGAATCGCGCTCGTGCTGGGGCGAACGGCCTCGAAACGTGGGACGCTGAGCGCCCTGTTCAAGCGGCCAGTTTTCGCCCGGATCGTCACCGTCATGCCGATTCTGAGCGCCGTCGGCGTCATGATCGCGGGCCTCTACATCACCTACCAGGCCTGGAACACACCGTTGTAGGAACAAGGCGGAGGGGGCCAGCCAGCACATGATCTGCGATTCGCGCCGCGATTGGGCGGTAGGATCTGAGCTGGGAACCACCAATCATAGCCGCGACGGATACGGAGCGGTCTTTGGGATTTGCAGGCGGCTCGGAGTTCGCACCGTCGTAAAGACCGTCGGGTTGCTCCCTGCCCCCAGATGGCGGCCGAGGTTATCCCGCCGCCACCGTCGCGACGATCTGGACCTCGACGCGGAGGGGGCCAGCACATGGGCTGCGATCCGCGCGGCGATTGGGCGGTAGGATCTGAGCTGGGACCACCAATCATAGCCGCGACGGATGCGGAGCGGTCTTTGGGATTTGCAGGCGGCTCGGAGTTCACACCGTCGTAAAGACCGCTCCTTTCAGTCGCGGCTAGGATCAGGTGGTACGTAACTCAGCGAATGCCGGGTTGGTCCCCGACCCCCAGATGGGTGTTCGGCGATAGTGCGGACA
>JANXYE010000087.1 GCA_025350285.1 Chloroflexota bacterium | reverse complement strand
CGGCCGAGCGCGCCGGGGCGAAGGTCGCCATGCTCCCCGGCCTCGGCCACTGGTGGATGTGCCAGGACCCGAAAGCTGGGGCGGCGGTGCTGAAGGAGTTCTTCGCCACGCTGTAGGCCGCCGATCATCGGCCGCCGCGGTGGCGACCGCGCGATCTCGCGTGTGGGGGCGTGGTACTCTCCGCGGATGGTGATCGCGGGACGCAAGGCCGGAGCGGTTGTAAGGCGGCCGTGACCGGCGAGTCCGGGGCGCTCGCTCGTGCCTTGGCCCGCATCGACCGGCTTGTGCGCGCCGCCGCGAAATCCTTGAGTGAGCAGACGGCTGATCGGCCGGGCCACCACACAATTAACCGACGCTTCGTAGTTAACCTCTTGACACTTCGTCCGTTATCTCTAGTACGAAGGCAGTGTGCTGCCTATCCTCGAAAGGAGGACGGTCGAAACCCGCCCATGCGGCGCGGCCCACGGGGGCTGGTTTGACGAACGCGATCCAGGAACAGCTCGCGCCTGAGTTCGACGAGTTTGCGGTGGTTGAAGCCGCCAAACGCGGCGAACAGGACGCCCTGTCCGGCCTGTACGAGCACTATCTGCCCAAGGTCTACCGTTACGTCAACAGCCGTCTGCCCACCAGCGAAGATGCCGAAGATGTGACCGAGGAGATTTTTCTCCGGGTTATCGACAACATCGGGACCTTCACCTGGCGCGGACTTCCCTTCGGAGCCTGGGTCTTCCGGATTGCGCGCAACGAAGTCGTTTCGCACGTCCGTAAACAGAAGAGCCGGGCAACCACGGCCGAGCTTTCCGATTTCATCCCTGATGATTCGCCCGACCACACCGTGGTCGTCGAAAACGAAATCACCTTCCAGGTGATCCGTGAGGCGATGGCAGGGCTCCCGGAAGCACAACGCCAGGTGGTCACGCTCCGGTTCGTCGCCGGACTGAGTGTGGCCGAAACAGCAGAGGCGCTGAAGAAGACCGAAAACAACGTGAAAGTGTTGCAGCACAAGGGCATCGCCAAACTTCAGAAGATGATGAGTCGAGACCGATGAAGATCTTCGAACGCCGCCCCGGCGCCGAAGCCACCACCTACGCCCAGGCACAGGCGCTGGTTGATGATGGCCTTGATCTTGGCCTCGTGCTCGATCTCTTCAGAGCCGATGCCGCCTGGCTTGAGCCGCTGCTGACGGCGAGCACGACTGTCACGATCGCCGCCGAGGTCTCTCAGCCGAGCTATTTCTTCGATGCTTCCCTCAAGCGCAAGTTCGTGGCCGCCGGCGCCCGCCAGGGCCGCCAGCTTCGCCGCACGCCCGTCCTGGAAGTTGCCTCCGCCGGCAATCGCATCCGTACGGCGATGGCGAGCACCGCCCTCGTCGGCGCCGCCGCCGCTATTGGTGTCGCCGCCTTCGCCTTCATCCGCGCGGACGATGGGAACTCTACGGACCCGAACCGCGGCACGCTCACGGTCTCCCGCCTGGACACCCACCTGCAGCAGTCCCAGGCGCACGTTTCGGAAATCCTGGCCCGAGCCGCGACCACCGGCCAGGTCTCCGAAACTGACCTCGCCGTTATCGAAAGCGACACCAAAGTCCTCGCGGCTTACGCGCAGGAAGCCCCGCTCGATACCTCCCAGAAAGAAAGGGCACAGGCGTTCGTCGAAAAGGCCGTGAAAGTCATCAACGACGCGCAGGCGCGCCCCGAACTCGAACCGAAGGCCAAGACAACGCTCGAAATCGTCGCGACGGCCGCCGCCGCCGCCGGCCTCGAAGGTGTTACGGGCATCGCCACACCCGCCCCATCGCCTACGCCAACCCGGTCATCGACCGCGACGGCCACCGCGAGCGTTACGCCCAGTACGACGCCGGCCAGTTCAGCCACGCCAGAGGCGACCCACAGCGCGAGCCCTTCGGCCACCGCGAGCCCAGCGGCCACCGCAAGTTCGCCCGCCACAGCGGTTCAAACGCCGGCGCCAACTCCCACCGCTGAAAACAACCGTTAACCCCCCGGTTGCCCCGGCCCACCTGCTCCCGGACGTTGGATAGGCGCATCCGATGGGAGTACGTGTTATCCGCCCCTTGATGGTCATCCTCACGCCAGTCCTGTTGCTGTTTGCCGCCTGTGGGGACGGCGGTGGAGCCGCGACGCCCGCCTCCAGCACGACGCCCGCCGGTGCGACAGCCACCGTCACACCAACGGCCACGTCTTCCGGCCTTCCCACGCCGAAGCCCGCGGGCAACACGGATAGGGCGCTCACCGTCGCCGCCCGCGGGAAGGCGTTCGAGCCGACGGTCGCTGACTTCCGCGCCCTCCCTCAAACCGAAATCACGACGACCGAAGGGAAGAAGAGCGGCGTCCTCCTTTCCGTGCTCGCGGCAAAGGTGGAAACACTAGCGACCGACGTCGTGACCATCGGGGGCCGCCCCGCGGACCAGCGCCAGGGCGGTTTTGTCCGCGGCCTGCTCAGCGAACTCGCCTCAACTACCGTCTTCTATATCAACGACAAAGGGCACGTCGGCCTGGCCAGCTCCAGCCTCCCTGTCGAGCAGTGGCTTTCGTACGTAGTCACCCTGACCATCTCCAAATAGGGCGAACCGGCGTTCGATTTCAGCCAGCGTCTCGGGCGCGAAGATCGCCTCCGCCCGCGCCCATTGCTCGGCATTCTTTGGCGGGATCCCGTGCATCAGGAGGCCACGCAATTCGACCTCCGCGAGGGCCTCGCGTTCGCTCATCGCGTCCGGGCCGAGGCTGGCCAACACCCGCACGAGCGTCGCCAGGACGCTCGCTCGCTGCGGCTCCAGCTCCGCGCGCAGGACCTTCGCCGCGAGCCACCAGCTGAACTTGCGCAGGTCGCGCTCAGTAACGGCCGAAGGGACGGGCAGCGCTCGCGGTCCGTTGGCCGAGGTTTCTACGTTCCCGGGCGCCGCCGGGTTGGCGTTCCCCCCGTGCCAGCTACAGGCCGCCTTCGGGCGCCGACAGGATGAGCCAGCGCGCGTCGGCGCTCCACACAGTTCGCTTCTCGATTGCATCTCTCAAGAGTTCGGTCTGCCCGCCGCGAACGCGAAGCGGCTATTGGCGCGCCGCCCGCTTCCGCAAGACCGGGGTACTATGCCGGTCGCCGGCGGGTACGAGTCGCGGGCGCGCTTGCCTCTAGATGCGGGGCATATACGACCCGAAGCGCTCCAGCTGGATAGTTCTGAAGCGTTCTACGCGGGCGGCCACGCTCTCGACCCGCGGTTCCGGCGTGCGCGCGATGCGGGGCGCCCTTCGCGGGTACGCCGTCGCGACCACGCGGTGGGCGGCGGCTGGAGCGAGTTCCCCCACGGTCGAGCCGTAAATGAAATCGGACGACGCGGCTATTTTGCTAAACATGAATTGTTCCTCTTGAGACGATTTAACTCCCATGAATTATCCTCGTCCAACGAACGGTACATGACAAGGGCAATCTCGAATACGATAGTGAAAGTGGATACTATCATCGGTGCAGGCTATACCACGGGGGTACCCGTCCGTTACCCGCGAATCGTCTTCAGGCTGAGCACGTGCCACGTCACCCCGATGGCGACCGCGGCCAGGAGCGCGTCGAGCCAGAACGGCGGTTGCAGCAACGCGACGGAGGCGCCCATCCCCGCCCACAGCATCGACACCGTGACCAGCTTGGTGGCGATCGTCGCCCCGCGCTGGTCCTTGTAGTCGCTGAACCGCTTGCCAAACACCCGGTTCGTCGTCAGCCAGCGATAGGCCGCGGGGGAGCTGCGCCCAAAGCAGACCGCGGCCAGCAGAAAGAATTCGAAGCTCGGCAGCAGCGGCACGAAGATCCCTACGATACCCACCGCGACCGAGAGCCCTCCTACGCCAAGCAGCAGCCAGCGGATGGCCCGGCGTTTGAAGGACCGAGGGGCGCCGCGAAAATCTGCTCTTTCTGCCATATCGTGTTCATCCGCCCCGGCCTGCGAAGTTCAGCCTACCACGAGAGGGATGCTCACACCGCTCTTTCCACGCTACGGTGTGTCTAGCGTGCCGCGGCTGAAGCCGTGAGGGGGCATATCTGGCGGGGCGTCGCGTTCGGGTTGATTTTCCGGAGTGCCGTCCCTATGGTTGGCGCGTCGGGCTCATCGTTCTTACGGCCTGTCTCGACTGTCCCATGCAGGAGGCTCGTGCACATGTCAGCTACTACTTCGTCAGCGATGACTGCCCACCGCGCCCGCGGGATGAGTCTCACCCTCCTCGGTTGATCCCATCGCGTCCCAACTGGTGACGCTACCCGGCAACACGGGTGTCTTCTCCGCATCGCGCATTCGAACGTTGACTCCCGGGAATCGCCGCGGTGCCTCCGTTCATCTCGCACGCATCCAGGAGTTACTCACGTGTCGCTTTCTCTCCCTGACCGGCGTCAGCCGGTTGAACCCGTTCCCGAACAGGTCGCTCGGGTCGCCGAGCTGATGTCAGCGTTCCGCGCCGATTGGTTCCTTTGCGGGGGCTGGGCGGTCGATGCCTGGCTGGGCCGCCGGACCCGCGACCACCACGACATTGAAATCGCCGCTTTTCAGGAAGACCAGGCGGCGATCTTCGAACGCATTGCCGGCTGGCAGCCCATCGGCCACGACGACAACGTCGCGGACGATACGAAGGAGCCGTGGGACGGCCGCCGCCTCGACATGCCCGCCCACGTCCACGCCCGCCCGGACGATGCCTTCGACTTCGAGGTGCAACTCTGCGAACGCGCGGGCGGTGAGTGGGTCTTCAATCGGGAGCCGAGGATCACGCTCCCCGTTTCGGCGTGTACGTACGCGTCTCGCTGGGGGCTGCCAGCCGTTAGCCCGGAGGTGATGATCTTCTACAAGGCTCACCAGCCAGTGTGGCGCCATGAGCGCCGCAAGCCGCCACGGCCACACGACGAACTCGACTTCGTCGCCCTGCTCCCGCACCTCAGCGATGCGGCGCGTTCGTGGCTCCGGGAAGCGATCGGGCTGGTCTCGCCGGCGCATCCCTGGCTGGCGAGGCTGTAGTCCCGGCTGAACGCGACTCCCGCTCCGGCAGGTGGGCCTGGGGATGGGGGTCGCGTGCGGCCAAAGGCTATTCGGGTCTCGGCCGCCACTCCCTGTCGGTCGCGGTGCTGAGCGCGGTCGGCAGTGCTGAGAGCCGTAGGCGGTGCTGAGCGCCGTAGGCGCGGAGCGGCTGTTAGAACGTCACCCGCCGGAGCTTGCCGCTGCTGAAGATGTAGGCGGCGCCGTTCTGGATCGTGAACGCGCTCAGGCCCTGGAAGTCCTTGTGCTGGTACTGGCGGTCGAACGCGCCGTCGCGGCGCAACACCACGATGCGGTTGTTCGGTGCGTCCAGCATCCAGAGTTCTCCCGTCTTCCCGACGGTCAGTGGCGCCTCGGCGGAAGCCAGCTTTTTGTCGATCCCACCTTCCGAAAGCACCAGCGAAAGCTGGCCAGCAAAGCGGTGGATCGTCCCGCTGGCGTCGGTCACGAAGATGTCTTCGCCGCCGCTGAGGTCGACCATGAGCCGTTTCGGGGCCGAAACCCCCGCCAGGTCGAGGACCTTGACCGGTGACACATAGCCACCATCTCCCGGCGTGAACCGGTAGACGGCGCCCACCTGGCCGTCGAGCGCGTAGAGGTCGCGGCCGAACATCGTGAGGTCTGTCACCACCTGAGCAGGTGCCGCCGCGAAGACGATCGGGCGAACGCCCAGCTTTGCTGAAACGGCCCAGAGGTTCCGGGAAGCGTCGAGGACAAGGAGCGAGGGCTCACCGAGATCCGTGCTATCGACGTACAGCATCGCCACTGGCCGCGCACGCCGGGCGTCCTTGTCTTCGTTATAGACAACCGCGTGTTCGGTTCCGCTTCCGCCCAGCGCCAGGGAGACGACCTGGTTCGAAGCGCTGTCGAGGACGTACGCCGTGCCGCCGCCGACGACCAGCCGCGTGGCGGCCACGGGCTTGTCGCCAAACTGCTCCAGGCTTCCCAATACCTCGACGGCGGCCGGCGCGCGGACCGCGTCCAGCACTTTCAGTTCGGCTGCCAACTGGCTCAGAAAGTCCGTCACCTGGCTCCCGGCGCCCGGGAGATCGCGCGCTTCCAGGAGCAGCGCCTGTGCCTGCACCAGGGCGCCACGTTTTTCCGCCGGGTCCTGTACCGCGTGTGCCGTTGAGAGTTGCTGGTTCGCCTGGTCGATGAGCTGTGTGTATCGCGCGCCATCGCTGTTCTGGAGCAGGCGCGGCACGGTGAGGAACCCCACGACCGCGAGCAGGACGGCGAGCCCGACGAGGATGATCGCCCACGTCGGTGGGAGCTTCTCAGGCGCGATCAGGCCCCGCGCGGAAAGGGCCCCGCCCCGCCGCGAACGCGCGGGCATCGTGCTACGGACGCGAACAAGCGCCCCGCCCGAGGTCACCGTCTCCGCGTTTTCGGTAGCGATTGTCTCCGCGACGGCGCCCAGGAGCAGCGGCCGCGCGTTTATCTCCGCCGCCATGTCGGCGGCCAGCGGCGTGCCGTCGTCGATGATCAGCGGGCGAGGCGCCCATTCCTCGCGGCTCAGGCCCGCCGAAAAGCTGTCCTTGCGGCGCTGCCGCCGGCGATCATCCACGTTGGTCTCTACCCCACCGGGGATCGAGCGCCACGGGGCACGTCCAGAGGCGGCCGCATGCGCGTTCGCCGCCAGCAGGACCGTCGCGTGGCTGCGCCGCTCGGCGGCCAGCCGGTTCAGTTCGTTGTCACCCGCCGCCCGCCGCAGCGGCCGCGGAATCTCCGTGACGATTGCCGGAATCATCGCGGGCGAATGGCGGACGCGGTCATGCACCGCCGTGATTCGACGGCGGGCCGCCGCAAGTTGGTCGCCCCCCTCTTCATCGTCAATAAACAGGCTGGGCTGGAAGGTGCCAAGGCTGATCGCCTTCGTGAGGGGAGCCCGCTGGACGGCGCGCAATGGCGCCGTGAGCAATGGGGCCGCCGCCGGCGGCAGGTGCGGCGTCGCGTCGATCACCGGTTCGCCGCCGACGCTCCCGATGACGCGCTCGGCCGGAATCTCTTCGACCGAAAGGAAGAGGGCGGTGACGTGCCGCAGATGTTGTACGCGCCGGTAAAGGTTGGCCAGAACCCGGTCCGGTTCCAGGCCCAGGATCCCGCCGATGAGCTCCTGATCCATATCCGATAGGGCCGCCGTCGAAACGAGCAGCAGGCGGTCCCCGGCGCGCAGGTTCAGCCGGCTGAACTGCGGGGCCACAGCGGTCCCGCTCCCCACCGGCGTCGCGAACTCACCTTCGGCGGTACAAACACGAAGTTGCCCGCCGGAGAGATGAAACAGGACCGAGGGCCCGGCCTGTGCGACCACCGCCTGGGCTCCCCGCCGCGCGAAGCAGACGACCCCGAGGCTCACACGGTGCTGCGCGATGCTTTTGCGGTTCCATTCGTTCAGGGATGTGCCGGCGTCCTGGAAAATGTGGCGGAGCGCGCCCGTCACGCTCATGTCGAGCGTCTGCCAGGCCTGTCCCGCGCCGGACACGATGTGCCCCGCGAACGACTCTCCGGCGGGCGTCGTGCCCTCGGCGAGGATGTACAGTTCTGCACGGTCGTCTGATGGTCCCTTGCCCAGGAACACCCCGGCGTTGGGACCTCGGTCAACCGGTTCGTGATCAACAATCGCGAACTGGCCAACGCGGAGCGGTTCGGTCAAACTGGCGACCGTCCTTTTTCTCGCAGGATCGGCGGGGCACGGCAAAGCCTCGGCACGCCCCTTGCCAACCACGGCAAGGCCCCACCGGCGACCGGAGTTTTCACTATACCATCGCCGTTTCCGCCAAAAGCAACCCTCGGCGGCACTCGTATCCACTATTCCGATGGATAGATAGTCGAGGCGGGAGCTACTTCTAACCTTTTTTGGCTGGCGACGCGAGGATTTCTTCCCAGTCTGGCCGAAGTGGGCGGACACCAACATCCCGGATGAGGAGAGCTACGAAGTCCGCCAGGGAGACCGCCCCGGTGGGCAGATGGGCGCGTTGCAGTTCGGGAATCAGGCCGCCAGCTCCGCCCGAAACGTGGAGGTGCGGAAAGTTCGGCAGGCTCCTGCTGGCGCCCGTGTGGAGGTGGTACGCGAGGATCTCGCGTCCGTCAAACTCACGAAGCTCGTAGCGGTAGCGCGCCAGCCCGCGCACGGCTTCTGGGGCCCGCGTCCCCGCCGCAAGCTCCTCATGCACTTCGATTGAGAGCCGTCGGCTCCCGCCGCGAACAGGCACAGCCTCGCCGCGGTTTAGGGTCGCCTGCCATAGCCCTGGCGTGTGGCGGTTCGAAGAGGTGGTCACCTTGGCCGTCGCGACGCACGACAGGCGCGATTGGAGATGGTCGAGATAGCTGATCAAGTTCGTGGGCGAGTCGCTCAACAGAGTTACCCGGGCCGGTTGCACATCATGAAGCTCGCGCCCAGCACGTAGCGCTCCTCTATACGGTCAACCAATTCGCCCCCGTCCCATGCGGCGTTGTACTCATCGCCCGACATTCCAAGGTGCTTCCGCGTGTAGGCGTCGAAGTCCTCCCACGCCTCTTGGGGCGTGAGCCAGACTATCTCCGGGACCTCGAATTCTGATGTCTTGGCGCGAGGGGCGCGCTTGCGAGGGGCGGGCGCGATAGCCATGCTGGCCTCCTGGCGACCGCTGTCGTACCACGCGCGGAGAGCCGCGCGTCAGCCCACGGAGACGACCCCCGCCGCGATGAGCTCCGCCACTCGCCCTTCGCCGAACCCAAACTCCCGGAGGATCTCCGCGCTGTGTTCTCCCATGCCGGGCGCGTTGTACTCGAACCCGCCCGCCGATCGGCTCCAATCGGCGTAGGCCCGGACCGAGGAGACGGGCCCGAACTGCCGGTCATCGAAGTCCTGGAAGAACCCGTTTTCGCGCAGCCACGGGTCTCCAAAGATCTCCTCGATGCGCAACGCCGGAGCGGCCGCAATTCCGGCCGCGGCGAGCCGTTCGAGCGCCTCCTTGCGCGGCATGCCCTTGAGCGTTTCGGCGATGGCGCTGGCCAGTTGCCCGTCGTTCGGCTCCTGGAGCGCTTTCTCCGCGATCGTGCGCCCGGCCCATTTCGGGTGGCCCAGGCCGTTCGCCAGGGCGTGGAACTCAGCCGGCAGCCGGCAGACCAGCCCCAGCCAGCCGTCCGCGCATGCGTAGTACCGATTGAGCGCCGAAAACCCGAGGAAGTCCACGCCGCCCAGAGCCGCTGGCGGACGCCCCTCGTAGTGCGTCAGCTCTCCCGACTGGAAGAGGATCGTCTGATTCGCGAGGCAGGTTGTGACTTCCTGGCCGCGGCCCGTCTTCTCGCGGGCGTGGAGCGCGGCCTGGATAGCGAACGCGGCAACCATCGCGGTGGCGCTGTCGTTGACGGCGATCTGGTGGAATACGGGCTCTTCGCCGCCGCCCTGCGCCCACATCATGCCGCTCCGTGCCTGGAGCAACGGGTCGAAGCCCGGGTCCGCCGCCAGTTCCCCCTTTGGCCCGTAGCCAGTCACCGAACAGGTGATGATCCGCGGATTGATGGCACTCAACGAGGCGTAGTCGATGCCGAGCCGCTCCCGCACCCCGAGCCGGTAATTATCGAGCACGACATCGCTCTGGCGGACCAGTTCGCGGAAGACGGCCATGCCTTCCGGGTGCTTCAGGTCCAACGCGAGACTCCGTTTGCCGAGGTTATGGCCCGTGAACATGAGACCGTATGCCCGGAACGGATCCCCGCTGGCCGGCTCGATCTTGATGATCTCCGCGCCGTAGTTGGCCAGTACCGTCGGTGCGAACGTCCCGGCGATGAACGCGCCAAGATCGAGCACGCGCACGCCCGCCAGCGGCCGGGGGGGCCGCGAGCCCGTTCCCGGCGGCGGCCCAGGCCGGGCCTCCGCGATCACATCCAACGAGGCCGCGTCTGAGACGAACCCCCGGATCGTGCCCGGTGTCTCCGACAGCCTGGCCGAGATGCCGGGCATCTCCACTGGCCCGAGCTTCGGGTGATCGAGGACGACGCGCATCTCGTTGGAAGCCACCGTCTCGTCGCGGAACCACTCTTCGCGGACGCCGACCGGCCCACGTGGCACTCCGGCCTCGTGCAGGATCTGGAGCCACTCGGCCCGCGGGCGTTCCGCGAACTTCGCCTCCAGGGCCTCCTGCGCGACGGCGTTGCCGGGGCTCACAAAGAGGTTCGCGAACTCCCCGTCCACCCCTTCCATCGCCATCAGTTCCATCATTCCGATCGCGTCGAGCGCCTTCAGGAAGAACTGTTGGGTGAGGCAGCCAAGGAAGAACCAGAGCCCATCGGCGCAGCGGTAGAGGCGGTAATGAGGGGCCGATCCGCGGCTCGACCGGGAGAGTCGCAGGACGCCGCCCGCGGTGATCGCGCCACCGCTCTCGATCGACGAGACGGCGTGCAGCCCGGAGACGACCAGCGCCTGTCCAAGCCCGCTCTGCCTCCGTTCCCAAAGCCCGGCCGCGATCCCGTTCGCGCCGATCGTGCCCTGGGCGTAGCCGATCTGCGGTGTGACGAGCGCCACCGGCTGGTCCGCGAAGCTCAGCTGCAGGTGGGCGACGCCGCTCAAACCAGCCAGCAACAGCTCCTCCGGCGGGAGGTAGCTCCAGCGGCCCTTTGTCCCGAGCGGGGGCATCCAGACGTGGAGGAGCTCTGGTTGCTCAGCCAGCAGGGTCGTCGCATCGAGCCCCAGCCGCTCGAGTTCCCCTGGCCGCGAGTCGAACACGGCTACGTCCGCCGTCTCGATGAGCTTCCGGGCGGTCCGCAAGCCGTCGAACGTCCGCGGATCCAGCGTTACCCTCCGCTTGTTCCGGTTCCAGCAGAGGTAGCCGGGTTCAGCGGCCGCGCGGTCTCCAGCGGGCGGCTCCACCTTCACCACGTCGGCGCCGAAATCGGCCAACAGCATCGTCGCCAGGGGCCCGCCGATGCCCTGCGTGAAGTCGATGATTCGGATCCCGCTGAACGGTTGGGTCATGCGCCGAAGTATAGGCGACCGCGCCCGGCGTGCCCGCTGGCGGATGCCGGGTGGCGGCCCGGTTTCGGATTCGTAGCGACAGGCACTGTTAGCGGGCGGCGTTCATGTCGAACTTTCCGGTGACAGCGAATGCCAGGAATGACAGCGCCCGCGGTAACCGAGAGTGGCCCGCCCCGCCAGGGGCGCTTTTCGCTGCGCCTCGCGCGCGCGATGCCGGCCCTCCTGCTGTTGAACTTCACCGCTCTCTGCAGCGCCGGCGTGCTGCTCGCCGCCGGGCTCTCGGATTCGGAGCGCCCGCCTCTCATCCTCGCCCTCATCGCGGTGGCCGCCGTCTGTTCGTTCGGGCTGGTGGTGCTCACGCGTGAAATCGTTGGACAGGTAAGCGAAACGACTCGCGCGATGCGCGACCTCTCTGGCGGCCAGTCCAGTGCCGAACTGGCCCTCCCCCGCATCAGGGAGATGCAGGACATGGTGCTGAGCTTTAACGCCATGTCCCAGCGGCTCCAGAGTTCGCGCCAGCTGCTCCTCCGCCAGGCCTTCGTCGATCCGCTCACCGGTCTGGCCAACCGTGCCAGCTTCATGGCACGCCTCTCCACCGCCGTTGCCACAAACAAGGGCCGCGACGTGGCCGTCGTGTTTGTTGACCTCGACCGTTTCAAGAACGTCAACGACAGTCTCGGCCACGCCATCGGAGATTCGCTCCTGAGTGTCGTTGGCGGCCGGCTGCAAGCGGCCGCCGGCCCCGACATCCTCGTTGCTCGCCTCGGTGGAGACGAATTCACCCTCCTTATCGAGGGCCAGGCCGCGGAATCCCGTGCGCTTGCCGCCGCCGAGCGGATAGTCAGCCGCATGGGGCGCCCAATCGCCGTCAGCGGGCACGAACTGTTCGTCTCCGCGAGCGCCGGGATCGCTGTCAGCGAGCGCCGCACCACCCCGACGGAACTCCTCCGCCGTGCCGATATCGCACTCTATCGAGCCAAAGATGAAGGCCGCGGACGCGTCGTGCTCTTCCGTCTCGCCAAGCACGACGTCCAACCGGAACATCTGGCCCTGGATACCGCCCTCCACCGCGCTATCGAACGCCAGCAACTCCGCCTCTACTACCAGCCGGAAATCAACATCGCGACGGGCGCCGTGGCCGGCATGGAGGCCCTCCTCCGCTGGGACCACCCGCATCTCGGCGTCCTCAGCCCGGCCCAATTCCTGGACATCGCCGAAGACTCTGGCGAAATCGCCAACATCAGCCAGTGGGTCATGCGCGAAGCCTGCCGCCAGGCCGTCGCCTTCGGGAAGTCGTTCAAGGCCGCGCGTAGCCTCGTCGTGAGCATTAACCTGACCGGCCCAGACTTCCGCGACCCCAACCTCTGTGAGCGGGTTGCCGCCGTCCTCAAGGAGACGCGCCTGGAGCCGTCGCGTCTCCGCATCGAACTGACCGAAAGCCTCCTGGTCGAAGATATCCAGGCAACGGCCGCCACCCTCCAGGCCCTCCGGGATCTCGGCATCGGGGTCGCAATCGACGATTTCGGTACGGGCTACTCGTCCTTGAGTTACATCCAGGACTTCGCCGTGAGCACCTTGAAGGTGGACCAGTCGTTCGTCCGGCGGATCGGTCAGGACCATCGTAGCGACGCTATCATCGGCGCCATCGGTCAGCTCGCGCGCGCCCTCGACATGGAACTGACGGCCGAAGGTGTCGAGACGGAGGCCCAGCTCTCGTTTCTCCGGGGCGCCGGGTATCAGTACGTTCAGGGGCACCACTTCGCCCCCCCACTCGACGCCGTGGCGTTCGAAAAGTTCCTCCGCGAGCGTTCGGCCTCGGCGTCCGCCTATCCACCGAGCGGCCGGGTTTCCGGCCAGCGCTCGGCTTAGGCGATTATCCGATCCCGAGCATATCGGCCCCGCCCTCGACCGTCCGCCCCAGCGCTTCCCGCATCCAGATGATGTCCGTGCGGATGTGCGCGATGTGGCGCTCGCGGGCCGCGCGCCCCCACGACCCGCTCGGCTCATCCGCCGAGGCGGTGTCCTGTTCGTGCTCGGCGAGCTGCCGCTCCGCCTGAAGAAGCCGTTCCCTGAACACCGAACCGAGGTCCGTCGCGACCTGCGCCGCATCGACGCAATCGAGTGCGAGGCCGAAGAACGGCGATTCCAGCGGCTCGTCGCGGAGCACTGAACGCGTCTCGCCGCCCAGGCGTTCGAGGCCCGCGGCTGTCAATTCGAGCGTGCGGCGCGGGTGGCCTCGCTCGCCCCGCACTTCGCGTGCCAGCAACGCCCCTTCGGCGACCAGGCCATCGACCCGCCGGTAAAGGGTGCTCCGCGTCGCGCGCAGGCCCCGAGCGTTGAGGAACTCCAGCAGCTGGTATGGGTACGCCGGCCCGGCCGCGACCCCGGCGAGGATAGCGAAATCGTCGCTCATGCCGGTTGTCATCCTTCGTCGCCCATCCATTCCGCAATCACTCGGGTAGTGGGCAACTTTATCAGATTGCTCGTTCGCGACGAAGTAACTCTACCCCGCGCCCCGCCGCGATGGCCCCCGATCCCGCACCGAGGTCGTCAGGAAGCGGTTGCGGATTCAGGCGCGGAGAGTAGCACGGGAACGCGGTTCCGAGTCCGAGTGGGGCATCCCGTGCTCGTTGACCTGACCGCTCCCTCACGGTAGCGACTCGGTGCGTGGCGGCTCCCGGACGCTGTCACGGTGGGCGAGGAGTTCATCGACCCAGTCGCGCTGGATGTTCGTGTCCGGGACGCGCTTGCCGCGGACGGCCTCGACGCGCGCCCAGGCGTCGGCGGGATCGAGGCCGAGGAGGGCGAGGACCGAGGTCACGATCGTGGGAGCGCGGCCGACGCTGGCATGGCAGTGGACAGCGACTCCGCGGCCGGCCCGCACCTGGGCGGCGAGCTCTTCGAAGACGGGCAGCGCCTCCTCGACGCGCAGGGTGAGCAGGTTGGGCGTTGGCAGGTGGAGAAAGGCGAGGCCACAGGCCTCAGCGGCGGCGGGCGCTTCCTCCAGCCAGCACTGGCGCACCTCTCCGCCGGCGAGCGCGGAGACGAGAGTATCGACGCCTTCGGCGCGGAAGCGGGCGAGGTCGGCGGCGAGCCAGTCGCCGCCCCGCGGGCGCTCAGCGACGGCGAGGCGGCCGGGGAACGGTGCGGGCACCCAGAAGAGCTTCGGCACGGGCTCATCATGCCGGGCCGCGGGGCACGGTCTATACTTGGGGCATGGCTTCGACGCTAACCGCACCCCGAACCGAGAGTGCCGCCCCCTTGCGGATGACCTGGGAGGAGTTCCTCGAGTTTGACTACGAGGGAATCGCTGAGTGGGTCGATGGGGAGGTGTTCGTCGAAATGGCAGTGAGTAAAGTCCACGCGGCCGCTTTTAGCTTCCTCAACACGTTCATCCGGATTTACTGCGATCTGGCTGGAATAGGCCGGTCATACGCGGAGCCCTATGTCATGCGAGCCGTGCCCGGTAAGTCGGGGCGATCACCGGACATCTTCGTCCTCCTGAACGCCTCGCTGCCAAGGATGGGCGACAAGTTCCTCGATGGCCCAGCCGACCTCGCCGTCGAAATCATCTCGGACACGAGCATCCGGCGAGACCGCGACGACAAGTTCCGCGAGTACGCGGAGGGCGGCGTCTCCGAGTACTGGATCATCGACGCCCGCCCCGGCTTCGAACGCGCCGATTTCTTCGTTCTCGCGCCGGACCCGGCGCACCCAGGGCGAAAGGCATACCGGCCCGTCCCCATCGGTGACGACGGGGTCTATCATTCGACGATCCTGCCCGGGCTTTGGCTGCAGGTGGCGTGGTTGTGGCAGGAGGACGCGGTGCCGCTGAAGTGCATCGCCGCGGTGGTCGGGCGGGAGCGGTTGTTGGCGCTGCTGGACTAAGGCGCCGCCTGATACGCGAGACAGGCAATGAGATCCCGGTGCTTCAGTTCCGGGAAATCCTCAAGGATTTCCGCCTCCGACATCCCGCTGGCCATGTAGCCGAGTACATCGGCAACCGTGACGCGCATTCCCCGGATGCACGGCTTTCCGCTCCGTTTCCCCGGCTTCAGCGTGATGATCCCGTCGTAGTCCATCGGCCGATCATACATGACTGGCCGTAGCCGCCGCCCTCCCCGCGATGCGCCCGAACACCGCCCCCCGAATCACCGAGCTGGCGCCCGGATAGTTGTAGTAGAACAGCTCGCCCATCGTCTCCCCGGCCGCGTAGAGCCCCTCCATCAACTGGCCGCGTGTGTCGATCACCCGGGCCGAGGTGTCGCACTTCAGGCCGCCGAACGTGAACGTGATCCCGCCCGTCACCGGGACGGCGATGTACGGCGGCGAATCGAGCGGCAGCGCCCAGTTGCTCTTCGCAGGCGTGATCCCCACCGTCCGCTTGCCATCGAGGCGGTCGAGGTCGTACTCGCCGGGCTGGATTGCGGCGTTGAAGTTCCCGACGGTCTCCAGCAGGTTCTCCGGGGGCATACCCATCTGTTGCGCCATCTGCTTCAGCGAATTCGCCTCAAGCGGGGGCCCGACCGGCCGCCATGCGCGCGCGAACTCCTCCCGCTGATAGGCCTTCTGGTCGAAGAGGCACCAGGCCTCGCCGCCCGCCTGTTCGACGATGAACTTGCTGAATTTCACGTAGGTGTGGTCGCGGAAGTCTTCGCCTTCATCAAGAAAGCGGCGGCCTTCCTGGTCTACGAAGATACCCATCTGGTAGTTGTAGAGAGCCGTCACCCCGCATTCGATGCGCGGCGAGCGCGCGTCGAGCACCGCCGAGTGATAGTCGCCCCACTGGCCGGCGGGGGCGGCCCCGGCGGCGATGGCCATGTTCAGGCCTTCGCCCGTGTTGTAGCGGCTGCCGCGAAGGATGAGCGAATCAGCGAAGCGTCCGAGGTAGCGGACGCGCATCTCGACGTTCGCCTGGAAGCCACCGGAGGCGAGGATCAGGCCACCGCGAGCTTCGATATCGACTACGCCCTCGGGTGAGTGGCAGCGGACGCCGCAGATTCGGCGGGTTTCATCGACGATCAGATCGACTGCCCCGGTCTCGTAGCTGACGGTCCCGCCGAGCCCTTCGAAGCGCCGATGAAGGAGATCGACGAGCCCTTCGCCACCGGACTTTGGGCTTCGGCGGTAGCCGGCCGTGTGCGGGTAGCCGGGCTCCCATTCGACGCCCAGCCCGGTAAGCCATTCGACCGTGGCGCGGGCGTTTTCGCAAAGCGTGCGAATAAGGTCCGGGTTCGCGCGGCCGCGAGAGATGCGCATGAGGTCGCTGTACATTTCGTCGGCCGTGTAGGTGCGGCCGCCGTATTCGTCCGCCTCGTGGGGGAAACGCATCTGGGCGTCGGCGAAGCGGGTGTTGCCGCCCCGGGCGGAGCTGGAGGCTTTCTCCAGCAAAACAACCTGGGCGCCGGCCTGGCGGGCGGAGACGGCGGTCGAGAGGCCCGCGATGCCACCCCCGACGACGACCACATCGAACGTGTAGCGGGCGGAGGCGCCGGGGGAGCCGGGTGGTATGGGCATGGGCGGCAGTATAGATCGAGTTCTGAGTCGTTGATGGCGGCGGCCACAGCCAGGGCTGAAAAGCGTCATTTTCAGAGCATTTCTGAGGGGCGTAACGTAACGCATGACCGGCGCCAAGCGGCCGCGACGTAACGGCCATGCGAGGTTTCAAGCCGCGCCGGCCACCCTGAACGGGGCGGGAACAATAAGAACGAGCGAGGCTCAAGGGTTCGTGAAGGGGTGGCGCGACACTGCATAACTGGCTTCCCACGGCCGAACCGCCGCCTTACTCTCCGGGTCGTTGGAGGCGGGGTGGCCGGGGAGCCACCGGAGTCCAGTGCAACCTTCGGGTCGCGCGGCTCTTGGCCGGAAGCCTGGGAGTTCCAGACCCTCGTGCGGTCTGCTGGTAGAACGGGTGAGCCTCACGGCTGGCGCCTCGACGTGCCGGCCGCGGGTCGCAACCCCGCGCCTCCGGGCGCACTGCCGGCGGATGGCTCAAACAAGCTGCTCGCGCGCACCCCGTTCCGCGAGCAGCTTGAACCCGGTTGAAGTTCCTCCAGCACGAAGGGCGTCCTTCCCCGGAAGGACGCCCTTCGCACGTCCGGAGAGAGGGCGCTGGGAGCGAACGGCGATTTCCCGGGCGGCGAGGAGGCTGAGGAGCACGACCGGTCACTCAAGGCCACCCGCTGTTACGATTGCGCCGGATGGCACATCGTTCGCCCGCGCTCCCTCCGTCTGAGATCGAGACAGCCCTGCCGCGCGAGCGGGCACGGGTCGTCCGCATGGCCGCCGAAGCAGGGGCGCAGGTTTCTGTGCGGGCCACTGCCCTGTCCTCCCAACAGCGCGAGTGGCTGGCCGGCCCAGCGCTCGCGGAGGCGGTGCACGCCTTCCAGGCATACCCCCGCGAGACCGAGTACGACCGGATCGGCCGCCGGGCGGAGGATGTTCTCTCCCGTCTGCGGACTACGGGCGACGCGGGCTGGCCTTCAATCTTCTGGCGGCTGCTGACGCTGAGCCTCCTCGCTCGCCTGTCCAGCAGCACGCTCGATCTTCGCGTGCCGGTGTCCTGCTGGCCGTTCTTCGAAGATGGCCTGCAATCCCTGCTGGACGCCATGTCGGCCGCCGAGCCCCCGCCCTGGGACGAGGTCCTCTTTCGGAAGGATGTCGCCGTCGCGCAGCTCCGCTTGCTGCCGGACCGCGGCATTGGGCGCGGCGTCTTCAAGGCCAACCCCTGGTTCATCTTGCGAGAGGCCACCTGGCGCGAACGAATGTCTGTCGTTCATTACCTGGGTGTCGGTGCCTTCCGGCCGGGCCTGTATCTCACCGGTCACGGCTGGCGCGAACTCTTTCGAGACGGCCGCCCGAGCGACGGCGGCATGCGCAGCACCTCCATGACGGACCTGATGTTGGCCAACCCGGCCATCCGGGGGACGCTCGGTGGCGGCTGGACATCCGACCCCGCGCTGAAGACGGTTACACCCCATCTCTGGGAGCGGGCACAGCGGTTCCGCGCGCGCGGCGGGCGCACATTCAGGATGCCGACGCACGAGATCGATGTCTTCCACGCCCTCCAAATGTCGGAGCACCGCCGAACGCTCTATGCCGAGGGCAAGTACCGCCCCCAGGTTCATGGCGAAATCCTGAAGCGTGGCGATTTCATCCGCGCGACGCGGGTAGAAGAGCACAGGGCCGCCAACGGGCAGCCGGCCGACAGCCAATCCCGACATACATGACGCCCGGCGGCGGCGTAGAGCCCTGACCGTCGCTGGCGCCTCGACGTGCCGGCCGCGGGTCGCAACCCCGCGCCTCGGGGCGCACTGCCGGCGGATGGCTCAAACAAGCGGCTCGCGCGCACCCCGTTCCGTGGGCAGCTTGAACCCGGTTGAAGCTCCTCCAGCACGAAGGCCGTCCTTCCCCGGAAGGACGCCCTTCGCACGTCCGGAGAGACGGCGTTGGGAGCGAACGGCGATTTCCTGTAGAGTCCGGCGGAAATGCTCGATACCGAACAATCGCCGCATCCGGGGCCGCTAACAGGGACCCGAGTCATCGACCTTGCGACCGCGCGCGCCGAGCTGGCCGGGCGCATCCTCGCTGATTTTGGCGCCGAAGTCGTGAAGGTGGAACCGCCGGGTGGGGCCGAGGCACGGCGGCTCGCGCCCTTCGTCGCGGGGCGAGAGGACGACGCCGAGGGATCGCTCTACTGGGCGGCGGTGGCCCTGGGCAAGAAGAGCGTCGTCATCGACCTTGCCAGCGAGGCGGGGCGAGACGAAGTGCGGCGGCTGGCGGCCGCGGCGGACGTGCTTATCGAATCCTTCGACCCGGGCGTGATGGACGGCTACGGGCTGGGTTATTCCGCGCTGCGGGAGCTCAACCCTGGCCTCGTGTACGTATCGGTGACGCCGTATGGCCAGGACGGCCCATGGGCGATGCGCCCGGCGACCGAGCTGACCCTCGAAGCCGCCGGCGGGCTGCTGGGACTTCAGGGCGACGGCGATCGGCCGCCCGTCCCGGTCGGGTACCCTCAGGCCGCCTTCCATGCGGGCGCCCAGGCGGCGACCGACGCGATCATCGCGCTGAACGAGCGCGAGCGCTCGGGCCTCGGGCAGCACCTCGACGTTTCCACCGAAGCGGCCATCGTCTGGACCCTGATGAACGCTTCAGGGTATCCGCCGAATACCGGCGGCGACCCGCCGAACACGGGCGAGACGCGCGCGAATCCGCCGCCTGAGCTGGCGCCGGGCGTGAGCTTCGGGCTCGTCTGGGCGTGCAAGGACGGTTACGTCCTCCTGGGCGTCACGCTAGGCGGTCTGGGCGCGCGCACGCTGGCCAACCTCGTGAAGCTGATCGAATCCGAAGGGATGCTCTCGCCGGGACTACAGGGCACTGGTTGGACCGCCTGGACGGACGTGATCGCGCCGGGGGCCCTCCCTGCGGAGGTCCTCGTAACGGCGAAAGAGGAGATCGCACGCTACCTCCTCGCACGCACGAAGGAAGAACTGATGGTACGCGCGGTCGAGCACAAACTGCTGCTCTCGCCGGTGCGGACGATCGACGAGCTCCCTGGTGACCCACAGCTGGCGGCGCGGGAGTACTGGTGGGAGGTCGATGGGCGGCGCCACCCCGGCGCGGCCGCGAAGCTAAGCCGCACCCCGATGGCGCCGGGTGGATCCCCGCCACGGCTCGGAGAGCACCAGTCGCTCCTGGACGACGCGCCCGCGCGGCGACGGCCGAGCGCCACAACGGATGGTCCGCGTTCGCGGGCGTTCGCGGGACTGCGAGTGGCGGATTTCGCCTGGGTGGGCGTCGGGCCGTTGATCGCGAAGGCCCTGGCGGATCATGGCGCGACCGTCGTGCACATCGAAAGTACGGTCCACCCGGACGTGCTGCGGCTCGGGCCGCCCTTCCGCGATGGCGTCGCTGGACTTGATCGCTCGCAGTTTATGGCGAACTTCAACAGCTCGAAGCTCGGGCTAGCAAGCAACCTGGCCCTGCCGGAGGGACAGCGGCTGGCGCGGAAGGTGATCGACTGGGCCGATGTCGTGCTGGAGAGCTTCACGCCGGGCGTGCTCAAGGCCTTCGGCTTCACCTACGAAGAGCTGGCGCGCGACCGGCCGGAACTGATCATGCTCAGCACCTGTCTCTGCGGGCAGACCGGGCCGTACGCCACCTACCGCGGGTTCGGCACGCAGGGATCGGCATTGTCGGCGCTGCACGGGCTGACCGGCTGGCCCGACCGGCCACCGAAAGGCACGTGGGGCGCATACACGGATTTCATCGCCCCCCGCTACGGCGTCGCGGCCCTGGCGGCGGCCATCCTCGAACGGCAACGAAGCGGCCTGGGACAGTACATCGACCTCGGCCAGGTGGAGGCGGCCATGCACTTCGCCGAACCGGCGCTGCTGGACTTCGAAGTGAACGGCCGCAAACGGCAGGCGGCCGGGCATGAATCGGAGCGTTGTTCACCGCACGGTGTCTATGCGACCGCCGGCCTCGAGCGGTACGTCGCGATCGCCGTGG
>JANXYE010000049.1 GCA_025350285.1 Chloroflexota bacterium | reverse complement strand
ATCTCGATTGGTGCGCCGACGGCGACGGGCCTTACGGCGCCCGCCTGCCCGCAGAACATCACCCTCACCCTCACCCTGACGCAGGATCCGATCCGCGGCTGGGTGTACTTGGGCCGCGACGATAGCAGTCCGTTCAACGGGATCGATTTCCACGACCTGTTCTTCGGCAGCCACATCGATCGCACCGGCGCGCTCGTGCGCGTTCCGCTCACCGGCGTCATCTACAAGGTGACGTTGAGCGGCTGCGGCGACATCGGTGGAACCCTTACGGGCGTCACCGACGTCTCAGTCGACCCAGGCGACCCGGATCCGGACATCGACTTTGATGTTGATGGCTGCAGCCCTGGCTCGTCAGCGCTCATCACGATCACCGGTTCGGAGCCGAGCCCACTGGGCAGCGGCACCGGCAAGACCGTGACGGAGACCATCACCCTCAACTTTGTCGCCCCGATTGCGCACAAGTCGGTCATGCTTGCATGGGCCGGCCAGCGGATCGTGCTTGAGCACGACTGGCGCATCCCGGCCGGGGACTTCGCGAATGGCGACCCCGCCGGTTACTGCCCGTTCGACACCCGGAATCGGAATCAGACGGCCGATCAGTCCTCTGATACCCACCAGGACAATAGCCAGCACGGCGATGCCCCGGGCCGCCCACAGCGCGCCTGCATCACCCGCGTGCTGTTCGAATCGGAACAGCCAGGCCAGGTCGATGTGGAAGCGTTCTGCGCTCCCGCAACCCTGAACACCCTGTTCAACTCGGTCACCTACATCAAGGGCGGCGGGCCCGGGAACTTCATTTCCGGCCTCAAGGCTCAACTCAACGGTTCGGACCAGGCGTTCGTACGATTCCCCCACAACGCAAGCTGTGGTGGCGCCGTCGATCTGACGAAGGTGGCGTTCGTCATCTACTACATGAAGCTCCAGACGGTAAACGTCTCGCTCGTGTCGCAGGTGAGCAAGCCCACGCACAACGGCAACCTCCACGGCTTCAACTCAGACCTGAGCACGGCGGACTACAGCCCTGGTAACCCATGGGACGCAACCAAGGACGACGCCGATAACGCGGTCGATTGGAACGTCTCGAAGGACCTGTTGGTGCGCATCCGCGTAACCGGCTGGTTCCGGAACGAAAACCCTTCGGGGCGTGCGGCGGACACGACCAACCCGCTGAACGTGTTGCCCGCTGACCGTTGGGTGATGCCAGCGGACTGGGCGATCCTCGCGGGAGGCCCGGTGGATAACGCCGATGGCAGCCCAGCGATTGGCACGGCGGAGCAGTTCCGTCCGTACTACGACATCATGTTCGGGCCGAACAACAAGGCAGGCCTGACGCTCTCCACGCCGACGGGCCTTGGCTCGGTGGCGGTGACGACAACGGCCCTGGCCGGGACGGGGGCCTCCCCGATCGTGGTCGTGTCGGCGTCGAACATCGGCGTTGGCGCCAAGATCTCGCTGAACGCCTGCGTAACCTCGGTGAAGGTGACGGCTGTCACTGTCAACGTGGTCTCGACAGACGGGCCACTGGCGGCGTACGCCGCCGGCGCGGCCGTGTATATCTGCTCGGGCGTGCCGTTTGAAGGGCCGATGAGCCTGATCGACATTCCTGGTCTCGCCGCCAACAACGGTGGCGTGGCTGGAGCGGCGCTCAGCAACATCCTCGGCCCGGCGAGCACCAAGGCCAGCCCGGGGAACAGCGTGACGCGTGACACCATCCTCGCCGACGGCGATGTGAACTGGTGGGACGCCCCGATGCCACCGGCGCCGGTAACGGTGTCGATCCGCGGTACCGGGTACCTCAAGCAGGTCCAGAAGGCGGACGTGTATTACAACGGGACGGCGAACTCGCCGGCCCAGAACTACCCGAACGGCTTCTACCTGAGCAACATCCCGGATAGCCCATTCATCCCGGCGATCGTCGTCGGCGGCGGGTACTACTGGGATAGCTGGGGCAATGATGGCCCACAGGCCGCTGGTGGCTTCGCCAGCAGCAATCCTCCGGGGACAGGCGGGCAGGGCCCGTACTGGTTCTGGACCCCTGTCCGCGTGAATGTCGCGCCAGACTCTGGCGTGCTGCTCGACCCACTGCTGGGGAGCGGGCTGAAGGCCGGCGAACTGGCGTACATCGGGGTTGCCAATGGGGATGTCGTGGGACGTGACTTCACGCTCTACACGGACAACCACGGCGAAGCGATGGTGACGGCGAACGGCGACTTCAACACCGACCTGACGGCCTGCGCGAGCAACGCCCTGGGTGGTGGGAAGCACTGCAAGCAGGGCGACAAGGTCGGGATCGGCACGATCACGGCGACCGGGGACTACCCGGACTTCCGTGGCAAGCATCCGCCAGTCCTGAGCAACACGGCCACGGTGACGTGGACGTGGGGCGGGTACAAGGATGTGACGATCGAAGCTGGCGAGACCCCGCAGTTCAAGTACATCGTGTTCCACGGGCTTGACCGCGATGGCTTCTGCTACGCTGCTGGCATCGGTGCGATCTCGTTGCACCCGTTGCTGAGTGGCGCGCCGAACGACGCGTGGACGATAACATCGGCGCTCGGGAGTTCGCTGGTGAACCCGGCGGAAACGGTGGACTTCCTGATCGACAGTGGCGAGGGGATCATCCTCGGGACGTCGGGCGCGACGGGCACGCTCAATACGACTGGCAACCGCCAGTTCGCCACGGGCGTGACGACCTTCTCGACGGCCGTGAACACGCTCCTCAAGGAGTTCCCGCTGAGCCCACTGGCCGCCGCAGGTGCGACGGATGAGTGCCAGGCGTGGATCAAGATCTCGAACAGCCTCCTGAGTGTTACCGATGTGCTGGTGACGGCACACGATGACGAAGGGGACATCGGGTTCGACCGTATTGTGGACCTCCAGAATACGGCGACGTACACCCTGAACTTCCGCTGGAGCCTGATCACCTGGAATGGCGCCGACAACATCGCTGTTGCCGATGCCCTGAAGGGGACAGGGGCGAATGCTGCCGGAAACGACATCTTCGACCAGGTCACGGCGGTCTACGGATGGGACGCGGCGGCACAGTCATGGCTCGGGTTCTTCCCGGCTGGCGTGAACGTGCCCGGCGCGAACGACCTGACCTCCCTGAAGAAGGGGGCCGCGTACTGGATGGCCATTACGGGACCTTCCTCCGTCAGCTGGACTATCGCGACCAACGTGCTCTAACAGAGCGCTGAGCCCTCCCGCTCGAACCCGAAACGGCCCTCTCCTAGACGGAGAGGGCCGTTTCGGCGTCAGTGGTAAGGGCCACGTCTTTCCGTCGAGCTTTACAAATCGCTGGACAGGGGCTCCCATGGCGGACTAAAGTTCACTGCGGCCAAGAGTGGCCAGTCCGAGTTTCGCAAACCCGGTGGAGGTAGCAGATGCTGCGCAAGACACCTCGCGACGGGCGGTATAGCGACATTCCCGAACCGTACGTGACTGAACTGGAGGAACCGATGACTATGGAACCCGTTACGCCCGCCGGGCCAGTACCCGGGGTTGTGACGCGCGGCCCCGCGCCGGCGCCGGCCGCCTCGGCCGCCAGCATCGTCGATGCGACGGCCACGTTCGATGGCCGCTACGAGGCGGCGCAAGACCTGATCATCATGGGGACCGTAAGCGGCGAGATCATCTGCAAGGGCGTCCTGACCATCGAACAGAACGCTTCCGCCAAAGCCAAGATAGAGGCTCACGAAGCCAACATCCGCGGGCGCGTCGATGGCGACATCGTCTGTAGCGGTCGGCTGCTCATCGCCTCCAGTGCGTTGATCACTGGCACCATCAAGGCGGGCGCTCTGGTAGTAGAAGACGGCGCGTCGATTCGCGGGAGCGTAGAGACTGCGTCCGCGGCCTCTGGCGAACTCGAGATTTCAGCTCCCCGCACGGCCCGGAAGCCCGCCACTGAGCGGCCCGAGACGGAGACCGGGACCGGCTCCGGCCGCTGGACCAGGTCACGCGATGTGCCAACGTTTGCCCTCGTATCTTCCGAGGAACGTGGAACAGGCGACCGCGAGTAGCCGTTCCTCCTGTTCGGGCACCTGCCGAAGGAAGGCCGCACTTTTCGTGTGGCCTTCTTT
This sequence comes from Chloroflexota bacterium, assembly GCA_025350285.1. GTDB lineage: Bacteria > Chloroflexota > Dehalococcoidia > Tepidiformales > Tepidiformaceae > JANXYE01. The sequence goes on along the minus strand of JANXYE010000049.1, from coordinate 170 downwards.
CGTGGGTGCCCGAACAGGAGGAGCGGCTACTCGCGGTCGCCTGTTCCACGTTCCTCGGAAGAGACGAGGGCAAACGTTGGCACATCGCGTGACCTGGTCCAGCGGCCGGAGCCGGTCCCGGTCTCCGTCTCGGATCGCTCCGCGGCGGGCTTCCGGGCCGTGCGGGGAGC
>JANXYE010000038.1 GCA_025350285.1 Chloroflexota bacterium | reverse complement strand
GTCGAACGCGACCGCCGCCGCCCCGAGGATGCCCGCGTTCTCAACCAGCTCTGTCAGCTTCACCAGCGTCCCCGAAGCTGGCCCGTAGGCGATTGAATACATCGATTCGCGCAGCGGTGCGATGAGCATGTCGCCCATGTTCAGGAGGCCCCCGCTGAGGGTGACGATGTCCGGGTTCAAGACATTGACCAGCCCGCCGAGGGCCAATCCGAGCAGGTGTCCTCCGTGCCGGATCTCCGCCTCGCAGATGCGGTCGCCCATCTTGGCGGCGGCGTAGAGGTCGGCCGCCGTCGGCTCGCGATACCCGGCGATCTCGCGCAGCACCGGCGAAGTCCCGGCGGCGAGGATGCGTTGGCCCCGCGCCGCAAACGCCACCCCGCTGACCATCGCCTCCAGGCACCCGCGTGAGCCGCAATTGCAGCGTGGGCCAGCGGCATCAAGGATCACGTGGCCGATCTCGCCCGCCAGGCCTTTCGCCCCACGGTAGAGCTTCCCATTGATGACGATCCCACCCCCGATGCCCGTCCCAAGCGTGGCGTGGAGCAGGTGATTCGTCCCGCGGCCAGCGCCGAAACGGAATTCGCCCAGGCCAGCCGCACTCGCGTCGTTCTCGATGAAGGTTGGCATGCCAAGCGCGGTGGCGAGCGGCCCCGCGAGTTGCAGGTTGCGAAATCCCGGTACGTTCGGCGCGAGAATGACCTTGCCCTCAACCGCGTTGATGAGCCCGGGCGTCGCGATGCACGCCGCCAGCGGCGGTTGCGCCGAACTCCGCGCGACCTCCGTGAGCAGCCCCGAAATTACGCCGAGGATCTCGTCCGAGGTCGCGACGGAGGGAGTGGGGCGCTCTTTGCGGGCGTAGACGTTGCCGTCTTCATCAACCAGCGCGGCACGGAGGTGGGTGCCCCCAAGGTCAGCGGCGACAACGACACGTGTCATCGGCCACACTCTACGCAACCCGAGTACGGGCCGCGAATCGAGGGAGGACGCCACGGTGGCTGTCGAGTGGCAGGATTGGGAGCTCGCGCTTTTGGGTAGCGAACCCGTGGCGCGTCTTGGGACGATCACGGCGGATGGCCGGCCGCATCTCGTGCCGGTCTGCTTCGTTCTGCACGATGACGCACTCTTCATTGCCGTCGATGAAAAGCCGAAGCGCGGCGCAAACCTCGCCCGCCTCCGCAACATCGAACGTGACTCGCGTGCCACGCTCCTGGTTGATCACTACGAAGCGGACTGGACCCGGTTGGCGTGGGTCCGGGTCGAAGGCCGGGCGGAAGTGCTGGCGCGAGGGGACCTGGCCCCCGCCGTCCTCGCCGCGCTTCGCGACCGGTACCGGCCTTACCGCGAGATGTCGCTCGAATCCCTCCCGCTCATCCGGCTGACTCCGGAGCGGGTCGTTTCGTGGCGCTCGTCCGTTTCCTGATTCGGCGCCAGCCTTCACATCCGCCGCTTCCTGTCGAACTAAAGGGCATGACCGGTACGCATTCGCGGTTCGCCGCCCTTCGCTTCGTCCTCATCGGCACGGGCCTCGCTGGCGCCCTCCTGCTCCACGCCTGCGGCGGCGATGATGCCGCGCCTGCCCCGGCCAGCGACACGGTCACTCAGCCGGCCGCCGCTCCAAGCGCAAGCTCTTCCAGCGCCAGCGTCGCCAAGGCGACCGGCGCCGCGTCGTCCGGCGGCGCCATCGATGGCTGCAAGCTGCTCACAAAGTCCGACGCGGCAAATGCGCTGGGCGAGCCGGTGAAGGACGGCGAAGGCGAAACGAGCGGCGCGCGCATCAAGTCGTCGTCCTGCACGTACGTCTCGGAGGGGAACTACGGCGCCCATGTGGTCTTCTTCACGCTGGGCAAGGGCCCCGAGCAGAAGTCCGTCTTCGACCTCGCCCACCAGACCTACCGCGATGCCCAGGACCTCAAGGGCGTCGGAGACGAAGCGTTCGTGGTCCTCCTTGGCGCACCGGTTGCGCAGGTCCACGTACGCAAAGGCGAGAGCTACTTCATCGTCGCGCTCACGCAGATCCCCCAAAACGGCCGCCCGGAGCAGGCGAAGGAGCTTGCGAAGCTGATCGCCGGGAAGCTTTAGGCGAGCACCATGGCCAAAGGTGCGGTACGATGCGCGAAACGCGTATCGCATTTTGTGTGTCGCACGATCTCGCGGAGTTTTCGATGCCCCATCCCGCCGAGGCCAGCGACCGCTGGACATTCCTCACAAACCACGCACACGTCCTCCTCTGCCTCTCGCGGGCAGCGGACATGCGCCTGCGTGACGTTGCCCAGCAGGTTGGCATCACCGAGCGCGCCACCCAGCGCATCGTTGCCGACCTGGTAGAGGCCGGGTACCTGGGCCGCGCCCGGGTCGGCCGGCGCAACCACTACCAACTGCACCGCGAACTGCCCTTTCGCCACCCGGTCGAACAGACGAAGCAGATTGGCGCGCTGCTTGATCTCTTCGTAGCCTGAACACGCCGCAGCGGCCGGAGGAAGCACACTTGGCCACGCCACCCATCGTTGGAATCGTCATGGGCAGCGATTCGGACCTTCCCCTCATGAAGTTGGCGGCCGACGCCCTCGCCGAATTCGAGATCCCCTTTGAAGTCCGCGTCCTTTCCGCCCATCGGGCGACCATGGCCACCCTCGAATGGGCCCACACCGCTGTTGAACGTGGGCTCAAAGTAATCATCGCCGGCGCTGGCGGAGCCGCTCATTTGCCCGGGGTCGTCGCCGCGGCGACACCACTGCCCGTTATCGGCGTACCGGTCCCGCTGCAGAACACCGCCGGTCTCGATTCGCTCCTCTCGATCGTCCAGATGCCGGCCGGCATACCGGTCGCCACGATGGCTATCGGCGGCGCGCGAAATGCCGGGCTCATGGCCGTGCGCATCCTCGCGGTCGGGGATCCGGCCCTGCGTGCCCGGGTGGAAGCCTTCCAGGCCGCGCTCGAGGCGGGCGTGCTGGCCAAGGACGCGGCCGTGCGCGCCCAGTTTTCGTAACCATCCGTCCGCCTTCTCTCCACGAACCCGTCACTTTTGCTCGGCGAGCCGTCACCTTCTCGGTGCCACGCTTCCAGCCAAATGGCGCAACGCCGTTTCGAGGGGATCCAGATGGCATCAGCGATACTCGAACCACCGCCGACCGTTTCGACTTCGGAGGCGACAATCCTCCGCGACTACCGCGAGCGGCTGGCCCGCGAGCTGGCCGAACTCGACCGCCAGATCCGAGCGCTGGCATCGGGGTGAGAGTGGACGCAGACCAGGGGAAGGCCAGAAACCTGTTGCGCTGACCCGTCGGGCCCACAGGTGGCCCGGCTACGGGGTAGTGGCGTGCGCCGGATTGGCGAGGAGATGCTCGCGGATCCAGCGCGCCGTCAGCCGCGGCCGCTCGACGATCAGCTGGTGGTTCGCGGTCGGCGCTACCCGAAAGTCCCAATCATGCTCCCGCGCGAGTGCCCGTACCCGTTCGAGCGGCGCCGACGGATCCCGGCCCCCGTGCAGAGCCGCCACGCGGGCGCCACCAGCAGCGGCCACTCCCGGCACGAGGTCCCCGAAGACGATCCGGTTGAGGCTGCTGAAGTGCCCTTCACGCGTGTGGTTGAAGGCCGCGAAGAGGTGCTCTCGCGGCTGCCTTGGCGCGAAAACAGGGATGAGCGGGCGCCACAGCCAGCGAACCTGATACATCGCCACGCAGCCGGCGTGTGAAACGCAGTCGGTGTGGAGCAGTGCCCGGTGCAGTTTCCCGCGCCGGTGGATGTGCGATTCGCCGTCCGGACGGTCACGGAACACGGGAAGGCCGGCCACCCCCACCGCCTGGAAGCGGCCCGGGAAGCGCGTCGCCAGCGCGAGGGCCACGATGCCGCCCATGGAATGGCCCAGCAGATGGGTGGGCCATTCACGCTCGAGGATCGGCTCCAGCGCCTCGATCATCTCCTCCAGCCCGTACGGTTCGCCCCGCCACCCGGCTTCTCCCCAGCCAAGGAGGTCCGGCGCTATCGTGAGCGCGCCGCCGCCGAGCTCGGCCCGGAGCCGATCCCAGACAACGCCCGCCGAGAGAAAACCGTGGAGCATGAGCAACCGTGGCGCCGCTTCTGTCATCGCGCCTACGCCGGCCTCGGGAGAAACACCGCGCCGGTGCATCCCGGCCCGGTGTGCGCCCCGACAACCGGCCCGATGACGTATTGCATCAGCTCGGCGTCCGGGGCCAGCTTCCGAAGCCGCGCTTCCAGCGCCGACGCGAGTTCGTCCGCCGCGCCATTCGACACACCAATCCGGAAGCGCTTACCCGCGTTCGCCTCAATCGCCGCACTCACGTGCGCCGTCAAGGCGTCCAGCGCCGCCTCGACCGTGGCGGCGCTGCCGATGGGCCGAACGGAACCGTCCACGAGCGCGAGGACGGGCACGCCCGGCCCTGTTTCGCCCGCGAACCGGCCACCCTGCTTGAGGAGCTTCAGGCCGCCCACGATGAAGACGTTGCCGGCCGCGGCACCCGCCCGGTGGCACGCGGCCTCCGCTTCTTCGATGCTCTGGCCCTCCGACAGGGCCTCCATCGCCTCCCACGCGCAGAGCCCCTCAATGAAGGAGGCCTGCCCCGTATCGATGATGTGCACCGGCAGTCCGGCCATCTCGGCGGCTATCCGCGCGCTGTTGATCGTCCCGCTCAGCCCAGAGCCGATGTGGATCGAAACAATTCGCTCCGCGCCCATCGCACCCGCGTGCTCGTACGCTTCGAGGAACCGTCCCGGCGGCGGCTGGCTGGTCCCGGGCTTTGCCCCGCCGGCCAACCTTTCGTAGAACTCCGCGGCTCCAAGGTCGACGAACTCGAGGTACTCCCGGTCGTCGAGGATCACGGTCAGCGGCACGGTGATCACGCCGAACCGTTTCATCACGGCGGCGGGCAGGTAGGCGGCGGAGTCCAGGACGATGGCGGTGCGACCTATCACGTGGGGCATCCTCCGGCGGGGCAGTCGTTAGCATATACGACCGCGTTGGCCCGAGTGTTCAGCCGCCCTGGGCCAGGCTCTGCGAGAACATGAAGCGGTTGCCGCCCGGGTCCATGAACGCCGCCGGCTTGACCATTTTCTCGGGTCGATGCGACATAGCCGCGATTGTTCGTAAAGCCTCCTCTATCGCTCATCCACCCTAGCAATTTGCCGTGGCACAATGGAAGCGCCGACCCGCGTCTCGGAACTCGGTCCTTCCCGGAAGGACGGAACTCGGAACTCATCCCATGCCTATCCAGGTCACCTTACTCAGCCACTCCGAAGCGCCGATGCGCTCGCTCTACATGGCCTACCGCACCTGCTACAGCCAGTTCACGCCCCAGCAGGTCTTCGCCCGCATCGAAGATGAACGCATCACCGAGGAGCAGATGCGTGCCTTCATCGAAGAGCGCCTCAAGACGGGCCATGCGAGCCCCCTTGAGCAGGTCTCGTTCGAGTTTGGCATTTCCGGCGTCTCGCGCGCGTTTAGCCACCAGTTCGTGCGCCACCGCGTGGGCATCTCGTTCGAGCAGCAGAGCCAGCGCTACGTGACCTACAAGAAGGGCGAATTTCCGTACACCATCCCCGAAACCGTGAAGAAGGCCGGTATGGCGGACCAGATGGAGGACCTCTTCGTGAAGGTGGGCGAGTTGTACGAAGAGATGGTGGCCGCCGGCATCCCGGCCGAGGACGCGCGCTTCCTCCTGCCCAACGCCACGAACACCAACTTCAAGATCACGGTGAACTTCGCGAGCCTGCTCCACATGTGTGACCTGCGCCTCTGCACCCGCGCCCAGTGGGAGTTTCGTAAGGTTGCCGCGTTGATGCGCTCCGAAGTCATGAAGGTCGTACCGGAGCTCGGCCGCTACCTCCAGCCGAAGTGCGGAGAGCACCGCCTCGGCTACTGCGACGAAAGCGAAAAAGACTGGGCGGCCTGTCCGATCGGGCGCGTGCGGCCCCACAAGGACGCCCTCTTCCGCCTCTACGACGCCCACCGGCGGGGCGAACTCGCCCCCCTTCGCGAACAGGATTGGGACGCCATCGAGTCGAAAGACGAGGGTGTCTCCGCCGATGGCCGGTAAGCTCCTGTTCCCCGCGTTTCCTCAGTCTCGCGCCCTGCCCTGGGTGCTGGGGGGCATCTCGGCGGCCGTTGTCATCACCGGACTTGTCACCGGCGACACCACCACCCTTACGGTCGGAGCTGTCGGCGCCGCGGGCTGCCTCATCGCCTTCCCGCTCTCCCGCCTGCTCCTCGGCGCCCGCGAAGACGAGGACGGCTCGTAGCGTGGCCGTCGCGGCCAGGTGTTCACGCCCGCTGTCTGGCGCCCTTCCCGCTTTCCCCGGCCCGACCCTTCGGTCCTCCGGCCACCAACTCGTGGCTCCGGCGCACCAATCCCTCGGCCGTCTCCCATTCGAATTCGTTCGAAACGCGCACCGTCACCCAGCCGTGGCGGCCCACGTACGCCGCCGGCTCAATGAACGGTAACAGCCGCGCCTCAGCGCTCTCGTCTGGCGTCAGCTTCAGGGTGACCCGCAGCCGACCGCCTTCTTCCATCCCCGCCATCGCGAAGATCTTCCCTTTGGGCGTCTTGAACACCGGGGTCTCTTGGCCCCACGGGTACTCTTCGCGGGTCCCTTCGAACGAAAAGGCGAGGGCTCGCAGTGCTTCGAGGTCGCTCACGCCGGATCCCCCACCGCCCCGGGCGGTGCTCCGGCATCGGCCGCCAGCCGTTGCGATGTCCGGTAGATGGTGTAAATGGTGATCCCCAGCAGGGCAAAGGTGAAGGGCCAACTCACGAGCCGGCTCACGAAAATGTACTGCGTAACCGAAAGCTCTCGCAGCAAGTAGACGCGCACCAGCCCGTGCCAGAGGTCGTACCCCGCCCACGCTAGCGAAAGCCACGAAAAGAGTCGCGCATCGACCGGGATGTTCTCCGCCCAGGCCGGGAACAGCTCCTTCGCGATCAGCCCGATGAGTGGCTTGCCGATGAGGATGCTGCCTCCGTACAGCGGCACGAACAGGAAGTCGGACACTGGCCCCGAAGCGAGGTACGCCTTCTCGCTGTCCCATGCGATTCCGATGATCGCCGAGAGCGAAACGATGATGAACCCGAAGACCGTCAGCACTCCCATGACACGGTCCTTGCGGTTCAAGACGAAGACCGCGCCCGACGCGATGAAACCGCCGAGGATAGCGACCCACGAAGGCACATCCACGGCCCAATCGAGACCGCGCGAAAGGAGAAGGAAGACGAGGATCGGGATCGCCGTCAGGCCGACGCGTGGGTTAATAATCGGCTTCATGCAGGCCCCTGGACCTCGCTTCGTTGGAGTTCGCGGATGTTGTCCCGGTGGAGCACGGCCAGGCGGGCGTAGCGGCCGGGATTGCCAGTCACCCACTCCTCGGAGGGCGTCCCGGCGATCGACCGCTTGACCTGCGCGGGCGTCCCCGCCGCGAGCACGCCGTCCGGGATCACCATCTCTGGTAACACGACCGACCCAGCGGCGATGAGCGAGCCCGCTCCCACCGATGCCCCGTCCAGGACCTGGGCCCCGTTGCCAATCAGCGCCCGCGCCCCGATGGTGGCGCCGTGAATGATCGCGTTATGAGCGATCGAAGCGTCTTCGCCAACGAGCGCGGGCATCTCCGCCCGGCCGTGGACCACGGCGCCGTCCTGCACGTTCGCCCCCGCTCCGATCACCGCGTACGACGTGTCGCCGCGGACGACGGCGCCATACCAAACCGAGGCCCGTTCGTGGATCGTCACGTCGCCCACCACGGTCGCCGTGGGCGCGATAAACGCCGTCGGGTGAATGCGCGGGACTTTGTCGCCGATGGCGTAGATGGGCATAGTCTTTCCAGCATACGATCGCGAGTCGCGGCGCAACGAACAGGGGTCTTAACGCGAGAATACCAGACTCGACCGGTGCCACCGCCTCGACTACAAATCCGGGACTGACGACGATAGCCGGGCGGCGCGCGCCAAGAGCCCGGCCCAAGAAGAAGGGATCCACCCATGGAGATCAAGGGAACAGCCGCGCTTATCACTGGCGCCGCCTCGGGCATCGGCCGGGCAACGGCCATCGCGTTGGCCTCGCGCGGGGCCAACGTCGCCGTTGCCGACCTCGACGAATCTGGCGGCGCCGAAACCGTCCGGATGGTCCAGCAGACGGGCGCGAAAGCCGTCTTCATCCGCTGCGACACGACACGGACGGTGGACCTCGAAGCGGCAATCGCGGCGGCCGTCAGCCAGTTCGGCCGCCTCGACATCGTCTACAACAACGCTGGAGTTGGCGGCGAGGATCTCTTCGCGGACGAGGCTGGCCCGTGGAAGCGGATGGTCGATATCAACCTCACGGCGGTTATCGAAGGTACCCGGCTCGCTGTCCGCCAGATGCGCAAGCAGAACAGCGGCGGCGTAATCATCAACACGGCGTCGATGGGCGGATTGCTGCCGATGCCCGGCTCGCCGGTGTATGCCGCAACCAAGGCCGGTGTGGTCAACTTCTCCCGGTCACTCGCCTACCTCGCGCTGGATTCGCGCATCCGCGTGAACGCCATCTGCCCGAGCTACGTCGATACGCCGCTCGTCCGGCGGGGCGGCGAAGAGCGGATGAACGAAGTCGCGGCGACCGTCGGCGGCATCCTTCAGCCGGAAGACATCGCCGCCGGCGTCGTCGAACTGATTGAGGACGACTCACGGGCCGGCGCGATTATGCGCGTCACGGTGCGTGGCGGCCGGGATTTTGCCCGCGACATTCGCGCCTGACCGGACGCATCCCTCTGCCCGATCCCCGTCGCCTGGCGCGGGTATGATTCGCTCCCACCACAATTCCGGAGAATTCAACCATGACCTCACAGCAAGAGTTGCTTCGTAAGAGCCTCACATCCATGCATTCCCTCCTCGACAAGGCGGTCGAGGGGATGACCGCCGACCACTTCAACTTCCGCCCCCAGGAAGGCGGTGTGAGCGCCTTCTTCAGCCTCTGGCACTACGTCCGCACGGAGGACAACATCGTTAACTGGGTCGTCCAGCGCCAACCCACGGTCTGGATGAACGGCGGCTACCCCGAGACGTTCGCACTCCACCCGACGAGCCAGGGCACGGGCATGACCGAGGCCCAGGCGAACGCGGTCCAGGTTCACGATGTCGGGCGCTGGCACGAATACCAGCAGAAAGTCTGGCAGAGTACCGATGCCTACCTCGCCGCCATGTCACCGGCGGAGTTCGATTCCCGCCGCGTGACGATCAAACCGCTGCCCGAAATGACGCTCTGGGACGGCCTCTTTGGCGTGTGCCTCAGCCACGGCTACCGGCATGTCGGCGAAATCGAGTACGTGCGTGGCGTCCAGGGCCTCGGCGGGCTCACTATCTAGAAGTTGGCCGCCAAGAGGCCAAGGAGCCAAGAACTGAATTTGGTAACTTGGCGCTCTTGGCCACCTGGCGGCTACCGGCCGTTTAGGCCTGGCGAACTCGGGCGCGCCTTCCGGTCGAAATCGAGCCACAACTCCTTGAAGCCGCGAATGACGAAGTTCGGGCCGTGTTGGAAGTCGTTCAGGCCGGGCGCGAAGCTCAGGTCGTTCAACCGTGTGAGCAACCGTTCGAACGCGACCCGGCCCTCCATCCGCGCCAGTGGCGCCCCGAGGCAGTAGTGCACCCCCGCCCCGAAGGCCATCGATTCCTTCGCGTTGGCGCGGTGAATGTCGAACCGCCGCGGCTCCGGGAAGTGCGATGGGTCGCTGTTCGCCGAGCCGTACATCACCCACAGCCGGGAATGCGCCGGGATGGGCACGCCCGCGACCTCCGAATCGACGAGTGCCCGCCGAAACAGCCCCTGCACCGGCGACTCGATTCGCAGCGCCTCTTCGATGAAGTTCGGGATGAGCGAGTAGTCCCCCAGCAGTTCCGCGAATTGCTCCGGGTGCGTGAGCAGCAGCCAGATGCCGCTGCAGATCATGTTCAGCGTGGTTTCCGTGCCGCCCATGAGGAGCGTGACCAGCATCCCCTCGAGTTCCTGATCGAGCATCAGCCGCCCGCCGAAACCGTGGACAGGCGTCGTCACGATCGTCGAAAGCAGGTCATCGCGCGGGTGCTGGCGGCGGTCGTGGGCGAGCGCGATGAGGTAGTCGCGGAACTCGGCCATGCCCTTCGCCACCTCCGCCGCGCGCTCCGCCGGGAGCATCCCAACGGCCACCGCCATCTGGTCGATAGCGCAGTCCACCCATTCCTTGACTTTCGGCACGTCGCCATCGGGAATGCCCATCTGCTCTACGAAGACCAGTACCGTCAGCGGTGTCGCGAACTGGCGGGCCAACTCGACGCGACCGTCATTCGCGAAGCCGTCGATCAGGCGGTCGACGATCTCCCGGATGCGCTCCTCCAGTGGCTGGACGCCGCGCGCCGAAAATTGGCGGCCGACAAGCGTGCGGTAGTAGTTGTGCTCCGGCAGATCCGAGCTCGGCAACGATCCCGTGAGCCGGGCCAGAGCGCGCGGCTCGTCGCCAAGGGCGCGCATGTCCACGTTGACGATGTTCGAGTAGAGCTCGGGGTGCATGAGCACGTACTCGACGTCTTCGTACCGAGAAATGGCGAACATATCCGTGCCCGGCACCCGCGCCACGCCCGACTCGCGCAGCGCCTC
>JANXYE010000357.1 GCA_025350285.1 Chloroflexota bacterium | reverse complement strand
CCTTCGACCGGGCCGATGCGGACGACGATGTACGCGTGGTGATCGTGACCGGGCGCGGCCGCGGGTTTTGCGCCGGGGCGGATCTTTCTGCCGGGACGGGCACGTTCGACAACGCCACCCGCGGCCGCACGCTGGACCCGGAGGAGCATCGCGACGGCGGTGGCCAACTCACCCTGCGCATCTACGAAAGCAGGAAGCCGGTCATCGCGGCAATCAACGGCCCCGCGGTCGGTGTCGGGATCACGATGACGCTGGCGATGGACATCCGGCTCGCGGCCGACGACGCTCGCATGGGCTTCGTCTTCGCCCGCCGCGGGCTCGTGCCAGAGGCCTGCAGCACCTGGTTCCTGCCGCGCGCGGTCGGGCTGAGCAAGGCGTTGGAATGGGTCTATTCCGGCCGCGTCTTCCCCGCGAGCGAGGCTCTCGAAGCCGGCCTCGTCCGCAGCCTGCACCCGAGGGACCAGTTGCTCGACGTGGCCCGCGGTATCGCCACCGAAATCGCGGAGAACACCTCCGCGATCTCGGTCGCGATGTCCCGCCAGATGCTCTGGCGCAACGCGGCGGCCGACCACCCGATGGAAGCGCACCGGGTGGACTCGAAGGGCATCTTCTACATGGGCAAGGCCGCAGACGCGCGCGAGGGCGTCGCCTCGTTCCTGGAGAAGCGTCCTGCGGTCTTCCCAGGGAAGGTGAGCACGGATATGCCTCCCCATTTTCCCTGGTGGAAGGAGCGGGAGTTCGCGCGGTAGGGGCATCGCCGCGTGGTACTCTTGATTGCATGGTGAAAGGTCAGGATCCACAAGTGCCAACCTTCGACGGTGCGCCGGCGCTGCCCGACGCAGGCTCGATTCCCGCGGAAGAACGGACATCGTACGTGATTGCACACGCGATCGACCTGTTCCGTGGCGTCGGTCCCGCTATCAGATGGCTGGCTGCTCCCAATATGGCCCTCGGCGAGACGCGGCCCTGCGATCTCCTCGATACCGAGCGGTGGCGCGAAGTGGACGACATCCTGGGCCGGATCGAGCATGGCATCGTCAGCTGATCCGTCCCACCGAGTCCGGCCGATTGAGGAGTCACTTCGGCGGAAGCAGGTACGACGGAGGGAGTTTGACAAGGGCGTACACGTAGAGGTAATCATCGAGCATCATCGAAGCCGACACGTCGAAGCAGCCGGTGCTCACCTGGACGACCCCATCACCCGAGATGATCACCGCGCGCGGCTCACCGCTGTGGCCCTTGCTGTCTTCCATCATGACCATGTACTCGCCGGGCGGATTGCCGTTCCCCTGGATCGTCCGGGCCGGCTTCCCAAGGCGAGCGACGGCGTACGCCACGAAGTTCCCCTTCACGTAACGCGCGATACTCGACGTCAGATCGACAGTTCGTGGTATCCATCCTCCGTCGCATCGGGTTTCACGAATCGCCTCAACCGGAGCCCCTTCGACGGAGCCGGCGAGGCATTTGGGGAGGTAGTCGTTGGAAGCGCACGGGACCGGCTGATACCGCAGCAACGCCGTGAGCGCGCCGGCATCCGACGCCTCCATTGCGGCGATGAACGCGTCAACAGGGATTACGCCTGTACGCGTCCCCTTGGGATAGAGAGCCGTCGGCGCCACGGTGCTGGTTGGGGCCAATGTCGCCGTTGGGTCTGTCGTCCTCGTTGCTGTGGCCGTCGGCGCCGTAGTCTGGGCGGGCGAAGGGGTGCTGGCTACACCTGGCGCGGAGGCCGTCGGCGTTGGTGCTTGCGCCTCATCGCCGCAAGCCACGAACAGCATCAAGAGTGGGACCGCCAGGACAGCCGCCCATCCCGACACGTTTAGTCTCCGGCTCGTTACTTGAATTCTCTTTGCCATATGCTTCCCAACGTACCGTGGTTCCCGTTCGTTCCGCTCCCTGGTCGCAACTCACCGGGGTATCGATTTCATGTCAACCTCATCGGGTTCGTCCGCGGCGAGGAGAACGGCGGACACCAACGGCTGCATCGCAACGCGACGCGTGGACTCCGATTGCTCTTTCCACCCAACCCGTAACAATCGGAAGCGCCATGTCCGTCCTTGTCCTCATCCGTCACGGCGAGTCCCAGTGGAACCTGGAGAACCGGTTCACCGGCTGGGTCGATATCCCCCTTTCACCCAAAGGCGAGGCCGAGGCCCACCGTGCCGGCGAGCAGCTCAAGGACGCCGGCATCCACTTCGACGCCGCCTTCACATCCGTACTCCAGCGCGCGACCCGGACGCTGGCGCTCGTGCTCGAAGCGATGGGTGAAACCGGCGTCCCAATCGAGCGTGACCAGGCACTGAACGAGAGCCACTACGGCGACCTCCAGGGCCTGAACAAAGCCGAAACGGCCGCGAAGTTCGGTGACGCCCAGGTCCACATTTGGCGCCGGAGTTACGACGTGCCCCCCCCCAACGGCGAGAGCCTGAAGGACACGGCCGCCCGCACCCTCCCCTACTTCAACGCCAGGGTCGTGCCCCTCGTGAAGGCCGGCAAGAACGTGATCGTCGCCGCCCACGGCAACAGCCTGCGCTCCATCGTCATGGAGATCGAAGAACTCACGCCGGAGGAGATCCTCCAGGTCAACATCGATACGGGCGTGCCAATCACCTACGTCGTCGCTCCCGATGGCTCGGTGGAGACCCGCCACTACAAGACGCTGCCGGTCTCTACCGGGACATAGCGGGCTACCCGCCGCGCGCGATCTTACCGAAGAAGCCCGTGATCGCGTCGTCCGGGTTCGTGCGCGCGCGTGGGTCCATCTCGACGCTGAGCCCGCCATCGACCGTGAGCGACTGTCCCGTGATGAACGAGGCGTCGTCGGAGGCGAGGAAGAGGACGAGGTTCGCGATGTCCCGCGGTTCGCCCGCGCGAGGTATGGGTTGGATCTTGCGGGCATGTTCGCGCACGAGTTCGGGGTCGATGTGCCGAAAACTGGGGGCGTCGTAGAGGATCGGCGTGACGATGAGCCCCGGGCAGATGGCGTTGACGCGAATGAAATCAGGCGCGAGTTCGACCGCCGCCGCTCGCGTGATGCCCATCACTCCCGCCTTCGAAGCGGCGTACGCGGGCTGCCCGCTGAGGCCGAAGAGCCCGGAGATTGATGCCGTGTTGATGATTGCGCCGCCGCCGCGGGCGGCGATCCGCGGCGCGGCGAGCTTGATTCCCATCCAGACGGCCTTGAGATTCACGGCCAGGGTGCGGTCCCACGCGTCTTCGGCCGAGGTTACGGTTGGTCCCTCCGCGGCCGCGATGCCGGCGTTGTTGTAGAGGATATCGAGGCCGCCGAAGCGGGACACCGCCGCTTCTATAGCCGCCCCCAGTTGCTCGCCGTCGGTCACATCGCAGGGGACGAAATGGGTCGCGGGGCCGAGCCGTTCGACGATCGCCCAGCCGTCGTTTTCGCCACCGGACTCGCGGCGGAGGTGGTGGAAGCGTGCCTGGCGGCCGATCGTCTTCGTGAGCTCGTCACCGGGCCTCGGGGGGAGGTCGGCGAAGACGACCTTCGCGCCCTCTTCGACGAAGCGTTCGACCGTGGCGAGGCCGATACCGGACGCCCCACCAGTGATGACGGCAACCTTGCCTTCGAGTCTACCGGGCATGTGTAACTCCTCTGCTCGGCCGAGTCTACGTGCTCGGGCGCGACGGTTCGACTGTCTGCAGCCTCGGCTCGCGGGAGGTAGCGAGGGCCATCACGGCGGCGGCGAAGGCCATCGCCGCGATCGTCATCACGCCGAAGCGGACCGCGACGAGCGAAATTGCCACGCCCACGAGCAGCGGACCGGCGATCGAGCCAAGCCCTTCGACGAAGAAGAGGTAGCCAAGGGCTACGCCGCTGCGCTCTTCGGCGCGGGCGGCGTCGATCAGGCTGGCGTTTACGACGGGCTGGGCTCCGCCGAGCGCGACCCCCAGCGGGAGGGCGCCGATCGCGAGGACGAACCCGTTCGGGGAGACGGCGATCAGCGCGATCGCCGCCGCCGCGAGCAAGTACAGCAGCCCGGCCTGGCGGAGCCGCCCCCCGGCCCGCGAACGCGACCCGAAGATGTACATCCCGGCGACCGCGCCGAAGGCCGCCGGGGCGAGGGCGAATCCCGCCTGGATGAGCGTCAGGTCGAGCCGCTTCAGCATCAGCGGCGCGAGTCCGGCGATGAGCGACGAGGTGATCGCGAAGTGGGCGAAGATCAGCCCGGTGGCGATCGTCCGGCGCCGGCCGGGGGTCGCGTTCGTGGCCGGGAGGTGCGGGCTGTGGCCCGCCGCCTGGGGCGCGCCCTTCGAAGGGAGCAGGACGATTGCCGTAGCAAGAGCGAGCGCGAACCCCGCGCCGAACGGCACGCGCCAGTGCGTCGTGTCGCCGAGTAGCGCCGCCAGGCCCAGGCCGGTTGCCGTCGCGCCCGCCGAAACGAGGCCCATGGACGCCGTCGCGGCGCCCCGTTCGTCCTCGTGGTGCCGATCGCCGAGGACGTGGAAAACGATCAGCCAGGCGAAAGCCTGCCCCAGCGAGATGAGAGCGATCGCGCCGAGGTAGACGTGCGCGGACTTGAACGAGACGATCACGGCCAGGCCGAGGGCCGTCGCCGCGGCCGAGAAGATGATAATCGCTGACGGTCGGACGCGATCGAGGAGCCAGCCCCCGACCGGCGCCACGACCATTTTCACAACACCGTAAACGGCGATGGCGTAGGCCGGATAGGACTCGGGCGCCTTGACGATGTTGATCAAATAGCTGTTGCCGTAGCCGATGACGACGAGACCCGTCAGTGCGTCGAGCGCGAAGACGGCGGCCATAATCAGCAGAAAATCCGGGCGTTGGAGCATGGAGAGAGCGGATGCGCGCCCGGGTTCGCGCCTAGATATCGCAGTCACGAACCGACCCCCGGCGGAAGGATTCCGGAACGGCGATAGTGTACGCCCGCGTGCCATCAGTGCCGCTGAACTGGAGTGTGGCCTGGCCGCGCGCAACGAGTTCGTCAAGGCGTGGCACCTCGCTCTCGCGATACTTTGCGTCGTAGCTCCCGTGGATGACGACGATCTTCGTGTTTTTCGTGGCAAGGAGACAGGCGTAGCCGTCTGTCGAAGAGAACGTCTGGCGGCGCTGGCTCTCCGTGAAAAGTTCGTGCGAGAGCGTTGCCCCGGCCTTCAGGAATTCGACATCGCCGTCTTCGTGGTTGTTCTTTATCGCCACCCGGTATGAGGCGGCCGGGTCCACCGGGTGGGCGGCGAGGTACTCCTGGAAGCGAGGTTGCGACCGCTCCCAGAGGCCGGATGGAGGAAGGAACGCGAGCGCCCCCGCTGTCCCAGCCGCGCCGAGGAGGGCGAACCGGCGGTGGTTGCGCAGGACGAACGTCCCCCACGTTGTCAGGACGAGCGGCAGCACCACGATGCTCAGACGGCGCATATTATCCAGTGCGGCAAGGAACACGGTTGTCGCCCGAGCTTCGCCGAGAAGGGGCGTCTGGAACATCCATAGCACTGCCGGCAAGGCGAGGATGGCGCCGGCGACGGCCACGCCGCCCAGTTTCCACGGGATGCGCCGCGTACGGGCTGCCTCCCAGACGCCGTAAAAGGCGAGGGCGGCTCCGGCCATCATCGGGTGGGCGTACATTGCCGCCGCGAACAGGACAGCCCCGAGCGCATACCGCCCGCGTTCGTATTCGGCTGCGGCGAAGAAGAAGAAGGCGAATGCCCACATGGTCGTGAGCTGGAACTGCGTGATCCCGTTCCAGAGTAGAGGGTTGAGCAGGAAAAGTGAGAAGAGGAGCGGGTTTCGCATCTGGTGGCGGAACCGCCACATCCCAACGACCATGAGGACAACGCCCAGAACCATCGAGAACGTCACGATCCAGTCGCCGAAGACCGGTCGCAGGATGGCCGACGGCAGCCACGGGATGACGCCGTACGGGAACATCAGGGCGTCGCCGTTTTCGAGCTGGCTGATGTGCAGCGGAAACTCGCCGCGGTCGAAAATCGCCTGCGACAGGTACCAGACGTGGGCGTAGGACTGCGCGCTGTCGTCCGCCAGAAAGAACCCGTGGAGCAGCATCAGCAGGAGCGCGACCACGGCCAGCCCAACGATCGCGGCCGGCAGGATCATGGCGTAGCGGCCGCGGGCGCCTGGCGGAAGGTCGCGCCAGCAGGCAAGGCGGTACCACGAAAGCGGCATGCAGACAGCATCGACGGCCGCGTCGTAAAGCCGTGTGCGCGTGCGGGCAACGGGGATATTGATGCGGTAGGTGTTATCGACGGAGTAGCCGAGGCGGGCAAGGATAACGGCCACCTCGACGGTCTCGCTGTATTTGAACCCTTCGTAAAACTGCTGCGCGTGGAGGAGCGGACCGATCCGGAAGACGCGGTAGCCGCTCTCGATGTCGTGGAAGCGCATCCAGCCGGAGACGCGGCCGATCCACGTCATAACCGCGTTCCCGAAGACTTTGTAGGGCGTGTGATACCCCATGTCCCGGTAGCCGATGACGCTGTCGTGGTTGCCCGCGACGAGGTGCTCGATCATGCCATCGAGGGCGGCTGGTTCGTGCTGGCCGTCGGCGTCGATCGAAAAGCAAACATCGTCGGCGCGCACCTCGCCGCGTTCGAGCATGCCCCGGACGCTGTCCCAGCCAGCCCGTAGGGCGGCGGAAAGGCCGCGGTTCGCGGGGAAGTGCACGATGCTGACGTTCGACCGCCCGGCCGCCCACCGCTCAACGATCGGCCCCGTCTCGTCGACCGACCCGTCGTTCACGATCACGAGCCGGTCTATACGGGGGTAGAGGTCGTCCAGCACGGCCTCGATAGTCGCGGCCTCGTTGAACGCGGGCATAACAGCGATACGCGCCGGGCGGCGCGTATCACGAGCGGCCCTGGCTGAAGAGGGCGTGACGGTTGTCATCGCCACCCTCCGCCGTGCCGCGAACCTGGAGTCCGGGCGTTCCTCAACGGACGGAGCGTTGTTCCGACCACTTGCCGAGGAACCAATCGACGGTGGTTTCGAAACCGCATTCGAATGAGGTCAGCGGTTCCCAGTCGAGGACGCGCTTCGCCTTTTCGCGGGAAACGACTCGGCCGGCGTAGTCGCCGCCGCGCGCCTCCGTCTTCTGGATGCCGCCGTTGGGCGAGACCTTGGCGCAGACCATCTGGGCCAGCTCGATGATCGCGACTTCCTTCGGGCCTTCGAGGTTGAACGTCCCGGTCGCTTTGCGGTCGAGGACACGCACGTGGGCGTCCGCCAGGTCCCCGACGTAGATGAAGTTGCGGTACTGCAAGCCATCGCCCGTGACCGTGATCGGCTCCTGGTTCAGCGCCTTCTTGAGGAAGATGGGGAGCACCAGTTGTTCGCGCATGCGCGGGCCGTAGGGGATGCCGTAGCGCAGGACGGTGACGGGGAAGTTGTAGAGCTTGCCGTAGGAGTGGGCGAGCATCTCGCTGGCGATCTTCTCGGCCATGTAGAGGTGGCTCACACCTTCCGGGTCGAGCGGCGTGTTCTCATCCACCTCAGTCGCCTTGCTCGATTCGTAAACCCAGACGGTCGAAGCGAGGATGAAGTGCATGTCGCCGAGCTGGCGGGCCGCTTCGAGAATTGTGGCCGTGCCCATCACGTTGATGTCCACCGACTCAGCCGGCGCGGCGGCGATCTCGTTCACGTTCGCCATCGCGGCAAGGTGAAAGACGGCGTCGCAGCCGCGCAGGGCGCCGGTGACTTCGCTCAGGCGGGTAATGTCGCAGGGCGTCCAGTAGACGTCCGCGCGATGCGGCTCGACGCCATCAAGGACACGGACTTTGTGGCCCGCGTTCACGAGGTGATCGACGACGTGGCTTCCGATAAACCCGGCTCCACCGGTGACCGCGACTTCCATGACTATTTCCCTCCTTCGGAGATGAGACTGGCGAGACTTTCGATGACGTAGGTCGCGTCCTTCGGGTCCATCCGCGCCGAGACGGGCGGGCAGACCTGGTGGGCGCAGGCGTATTCGGCGCCCGGGTAGGCGCCGCGGGTGAACTGTTCGAAGACGGGCTGGACATGGAGCGGCCATTCGTAGACTTCGCCGCTCATGCCAACGTCGTACTTCTCGCGCATCGTCTTCTTCAGCTCCGCGCGGTCTACGCCCTCGGGCAGGTAAGCGACGAACTTGTAGAAATTGCTCTCACCCAGCTTTTGCGCTTTGGGCAGGGTCAGGGCGCCCGTCCGCTTGATCGCTTCTTCGTACGCCGAAGCTACTTCCCGGCGGTGGGAGATGAAGCGGTCGAGCTGCTTGAGCTGGACGAGGCCGATGGCGGCGTGGACTTCGCTCAGCCGCCAGTTGGCCCCGAGGCGCGTGTGGAAGTTGCTCGTGAACCCGGCCTTGCCCTGGTCCCGGTAGATCCTGGCTTCGTTGGCGATAGCTTCGTCGTCCGTGACGATCATGCCGCCTTCGCCCGAAGTCATGACCTTCGTCGGATAGAAAGAATAGGTGGAAGCCACCCCCCAATCGGAGGCGTCGCGGCCATTCAGGCTGGCGCCGTGGGCGTGGGCCGCGTCGCACATGAGGAAGAGGCCGCGCTTCTTGCACTCTTCCTCAAGGCGCGGGAGTTCCGGCGAAACGATCCCGCCGATATGGACGATGACGACGCCTTTGGTCTTCGGCGTAATGCGGGCGAGCACGTCATCGACGCTGATCGCCAGTGTTTCCCGGTCTGCATCCGCGAGCACCGGGATGCCGCCCGCGTGGGCCACGGCGGCGGCCGTCGCGAAGAACGTGTTGTCCGGGACGATCACCTCCGCGCCTTCGACATCGAGCGTGCGGAGGACGATCTCGATTGCCGAAGTGCCGCTACTGACGGCTACCGCGTGCTTCCGTCCGCAGCGGGCGGCGAACGCTTCTTCGAAGGCCTGGCCGTGCTTGCCGAGCGTGAGCGATCCGCTTCGCAGGCTGGATTCAATCAGAGAGAGGGCCTCTTTGATGTCGTCTTCGCTGAAGACGATAGAGGCGGCGGGTACTCGCATGGGTTCCCCTTTGCGCGTGATACGGCAGGCCGCCATCTCCCGGCGGGGCTACCGGAAGACGATGCTCGCCCCCGGCGCAAAAGCGGAACCCAACAGGGCGTGAAGGAAACCTGAATTTCACAAGCGTCGTTTACGGCTAGCCCAGGGCCGGGAGCCGCACGATCACGCACGCCCCCCGCGGCTCGTTGGCGGTGAACGAGATGGAGCCGTTGTGAAGCGTCACGATGCGTTGGGCGATCGCGAGCCCGAGCCCGGAGCCGCCGGGGAAGAGCCTGCGCGCTTCGGCCCCGCGGTAAAAGCGATCCGTCGCGTGCGCCGCGTCGTCCTCGTTGAAACCGATCCCGGAGTCGCCCACGGTCACGATCACATCGCCGCCCGCCGCCGAAGCGGACACGCCCACCCGCCCACCCGCCGGTGTGTACCGCCCAGCGTTTTCGATAAGGCTGATGAACAGATCGCGCAGTTGGTGCGGGTTCCCCGCGACGTCCAATCCAGGCGCGACTTCCACGTCGAAGTGGTGCTCCGGGAACGCTGTCCGCGCGTCTTCGACGAGCATCGTGAGCACCGCCTGGAGGTCCGCGACTTCCCAGCCGGAGCCGGCCGCTTCATCTTCGCGTGAAAGGAGGAGGAGGCCGCTGACGGTGCGCGACATCGTGTCGATTGCCGTCCGCGCCTGGACCACCGCCTCCTGGCGCTCCTTGCCGTAGACCCCCTGCTCGAGCATCTCGATGTCGCCCTGGAGGACGGCCAGGGGCGTGCGAAGGACGTGGGACGAATCGGCGAAGAACGCGCGCTCACGGCCGATGACCTGCCGCTGCCGCTCAATGAGCACGTTGAACGCATCGTGCAGGTCGCGCGCTTCGCGGCTGCCGGAGGTCGGCGCGCCGATGGGCCTGGTGAATCCGGAGTCGGCCGTTGCGAGGACATCTTCGGCAAGCCGTTGGAGGGGCGTTGCCTCCCTGTGCGCGACCCAAATGGACCCGGCGATCACGGCAATGAGCCCCGCCGCGGCCGTACTCCCGAGGATTAGCGCGAGGTCCAGCGTGCTCTCCTGGACGCTCGGCACGACGATGCCAATCACGAGATACCCGGTCACGACGCCGTTATCGAGATTCGCCCTGCGGATGATGCGCAGACTTGTTTTGCGAAACGTGTAGTTATGGAACCCGTCGTCTTTTGGCTGTCCGTTGCGGATGAAACTGGGCAGAGTGTCGAAGCGCAGGTTAGCGGAGCGTTTCGTGACGGCGCCGCTCTTGTCCAGGAGTTGGAGGAATTGTGCCTGGGTCGCGAGGTCGTTCAGGACGACTTGTTGATCAGCTGGCTGTCTGAGGCGTTCTTCCGCCGTGTCCGCCAGGCCGGAGAGTTCGTTGTCCACCGAAGACGACAGCTGACGGTTCGCGATAATCAGGCTCAGGCCGATGACCGTCCCGAGAGTCGCCACGAACAGCGCCACGAACAGCACGACAAGTCGATAGGAGAGCTTTTCCGGAAGGCGAATCCAGCGCTTCACCGGAGTACGAGCCCGACGCCGCGCACGGTCTGGATGATCCGGCGTCCGCCGCGTGCTTCGAGCTTCTGGCGGAGGTTGGCCACGTGCGCGTCGAGCAGGTTGTCGTCGACCCCCTCGTCCCCCGGCCACAGCAGAGACATGATCGTCTCACGCGTAAAGACGCGGTTCGGGTGGCGGGCGAGGGCTTCGAGGAGCGCGAATTCTTTTGGAGTCACGGCCACCGCCTCGCCCGCACGGAGGACGAGGCGCCCGGCGGTATCGATGGAGATGTCCTCGTACTCAATGCGAGATGGCGTGGCCGGACGACGGCGGAGGACCGCCTCGATCCGCGCAGCCAGTTCTTCGATCGCGAACGGCTTGATCATGTAGTCGTCAGCCCCGGCGCGCAGGCCCTCCACGCGGTCGCTGACGGAGTCAAGGCTGGTCAACATAATAACTGGCGTTTCTTGAGCCTCCTGCATCTGGTAGCAGAGGTCGATGCCGTCCATGTCCGGCAGGAGGAGGTCGAGGACGACGATATCCGGGCGTTCGCGGCCGAACGTGCGGAGCGCCGATTCGCCGTCCGCGCAGGCGAGCACTTCGTAGCCGCGGCGCTGGAGGCCACGCCGGAGCACCTGGAGGATGTCGGGGCTGTCCTCTACGATAAGCACGCGGGCGGGCCGGGGCCGGTCGCTGGCTTGGAGCGTCGTCATCGGGTGGGCGGACTCACAATCCGCCAAGTGTACGCGCCCCGGTAAGCTGGTTCACGCGGCGCTTTCTTGTTTCTGCACCGCTCTCGACACTGGCGGCGTGAGAGATGGCCGCGTGAACCGGAGAAGCGTGGGCCGCTGGCTCGTTGGTCTGCCGGCCGCGATGCTCCCGGCCGGCCTCGCGCTGCCAGCACTGAGCGCCGTTGGGGACCCGCAGCACGCCGGTCCGCTCTACTTCGTGACCTGCCTCGCCGTAGCCGTGGCGTTCGCGGCGGTGGGCATTCGGCTTTCGCGCGGCTCGCGGGCCGCCGCGGTTATGGGCGTCGCGATAGTCGCGCTGGCGAGCCTGCTGCTTGAACAGGCCTCCTACCCCGGGGCCGCGGCGGTCGTAGCGGCCGCGCTGGGGTGGGGCATCGGGGCGCTCGTCGAGTGGCCACCGGAGCGGCGCTGGCGGGCGATCAGTGGCCTCATCGGCGGCTCCGAGACGCTCGTCCTGCTACGATTCGGCCTCGGCGTCTGGCAGGCGGGGCTGGCCCTCATCGCGATAGCGCTGTGGTGCTGCTGGAGAAGCCTCGGCAGCGGGGGCCAGTCCCACGCCCCCGGCCGGGCGCCGCGAGCGGCCTATCTCGGGGTCGCGGGCCTGCTCGCCCTGTTCAGCGCCTTCTGGGTCGGTTCAACGTCGCCGTCCGTGGAGTGGTTCGGCCAGCTCACCTACCACGGGCCGCGCGACCGCAACGAGGTCGCTCTCACCTTCGACGACGGCCCCAACGGCGCCGCGACAGCCGAGATTGGGCGCTTCCTCGCCGACCGTGGCGTTCACGCGACATTCTTCCTCGTCGGCAAGGCCGTCGTCCGCGATCCCGGAACCGCGACCGCGCTCCTCTCGGATGGTCACATCGTCGCCAACCACTCGTACAACCACGGCGCCTTCAGCTATCTCGACCCGTCCTATCCGGAACTCATGCAAACCCAGCGCGCGATCGCTGAGCGCGTCGGCGTCTGCCCGGCGCTCTTCCGCCCGCCCCACGGGACGCACACCTGGTTCATGTCGCGCATCGTCTCCGGACACGGCATGCGGCTCGTCACCTGGGACGTTTCGGCGAAGGACTGGGTCGAGGACGACGCGGTTCGCCTCGCGAAGAACATCCTCGCGAAAGTGAAACCGGGGTCCATCATCCTCCTCCACGACGGAATCGATGGGATACCGCCGGTCGATCGCTCGGTCGTTGTGAAGGCGCTGCCGGCGATCCTGGACGGGCTGAAGGCGCGGGGCCTGAAGCCGGTGGCGCTGGACGTCCTCCTCGGGACCCCTCCGTACCTGCCACTTTCGGAGTGTCTGCCTGCGGTCGCTGATGGCGCGGCGCGCTGACGCGGCAATCGGCTAGGATTGAACGATGGTTACCCTCGGTGCCCTCGACCAATCGCCCATCCGCTCCGGCGATACGCCGGCGCAGGCGCTCCGCGAGACGGTCGAACTCGCCCAACTCTGCGATCGCCTCGGCTATTCGCGCTACTGGCTGGCCGAACACCACAGCAGCGGCGGCCTCGCGAGTGCCACGCCGGAGGTGCTGATAGCGGAGGTTGCGAGCCGCACCAGCCATATTCGCGTCGGCAGTGGCGGCGTCATGCTCACCCACTACAGTCCTCTTAAAGTGGCCGAGACGTTTCGCATGCTCGAAGCGCTTCACCCGGGGCGCATCGACCTCGGCGTTGGCCGCGCGCCCGGGAGCGACACAAAGACGGCCCGGGCGCTCGCCCACGGC
>JANXYE010000660.1 GCA_025350285.1 Chloroflexota bacterium | reverse complement strand
GCACGGCGGGGTGGCGGCGACGGAGTACCGCACGACCCAGGCGGCGATGGACGACCCGGACCTCATCCTCAACGGCCACGTGGCCGAGCACGACCATGCAGAACTCGGGCGCGTACGCCAACTCGGGGTGCTGGCGCGGCTGACAGAGACGCCGGGGACGGTCGGGGCACCGGCTCACGCGGCCGGGGCGGAAACGGCATCGGTGGCGAAGCTCTGGGCCGCGCCGCGGGCCGAGCGTCCGGCCGGGCCAGGGCACAGCGGGCGTCCGCCGCTGGAAGGCGTCACGATCGTCGAGTTCGCCACGATCATCGCCACGCCGCTTGGCGTATCGATGCTGGGCGACCTTGGTGCGCGCGTGATAAAGGTCGAGCCCATCGGCGGCGACCCCTACCGCGCACTCGGGCTGCTCGGGATGATGGCGGCGAAGACAAACGCTTCGAAGCAGAGCATCGGCGTGGACCTGAAGTCGGCGGAGGGCCAGGCGATCGTGCATGGGCTGGTCGCGCGGGCGAACGCGGTGGTGCACAACTACCGGCCGGGCGTGCCCGAGCGACTGGGCATCGGCTACGAACAGTGCCGGGCGCTTCGGCCGGAGATCGTCTATGTCGGGGTCAACGGGTACGGCCCGAGCGGGCCGGGCGCTCACCGCCCATCGACGCACCCGATCCCGGGGGCGGGCCTCGGCGGCGCGCTGATGCAGGCGGGCGCTGGCGCCCTCGACGTGATGCCCGAGTCGCTGGAGGGGCTGCGGGCGGTGGCCTGGAAGCTCTTCCGCGCGAATGAAGCGAACCCGGACCCGAACACCTCGGTGGTGGTCGCCGCCTCGACGATGCTCGCGCTTTACGCGCAGAAGCGCTTCGGCGTGGGCCAGCAGGTGTTCCTCGACATGTTCGGCGCGAACGCCTGGGCGAACGCGGATGACTTCGTCCAGTACGCGGGCAAGCCGGTGCGACTGGAGCCCGACGCGCTGCTCCACGGCCTCTGCGCGGCCTACCGTCTCTACCGGGCGAAGGAGGGCTGGGTCTTCGTGGCCGCGCCTGGCGACGCGGAATTCGTGCGGCTGGCGGAGGGGCTCGAACGCCCGTGGATCGCGGCCGACCGCCGTTTCGCGACGGCGGAAGCCCGCGCCGGGCACGATGACGAACTGGCCCATGCGCTCAGCGGGGTGCTCGCGGCGCGCACGGCGGACGAATGGGAGGCGGCCCTCGCCCCTCACGGCATCGGGGTCGTGCGGGCGGATGGTCCGATGCCCGGCGACTTCTGGGCCGACGATCCGCACGTCGCGGCGAATCGCTTCACGCGCACCGTCGAGCACGCGCGCTATGGCGAATCCTTGCGTTGGGGCACATCCGCACACTTCGCTGGCTCGCCGGAGACGCCCGGCCCCGGCTGCCTCGGCGGCGACCACACGCGCGAGCTGCTGCGCGAAATCGGCTACGGGGAGGCGGGGATCGAGGGGCTGTACGCGCGGGGGGTGGTCTGGTCGGAGGATGTTGGCCGGATTTAGGCGACTGAACGCTGGTGGATGGTGGACGATCCCTGAGTCCCAACCGCTGGCGAGACAGCCGAGGTGGCTCGAGTGCCAGCCGCCCTGAAGAGCCGGAGCCTGCGTCGGGGGAGGCGAGAAGACCCATGCAGGCTCTGGCCCGCTCGGGCATGAGCCTCCTCCCATAGGATGGCCGTATCGAGCGTTACCCAAGCCTGACCGTCATGCTCCTCAACCTCGAAGTCGCGGGTGATCACGTCGGAATAGACATCGGGAACGCCGGTCGCGTCGGGCATGTGGTCGCGGTCTCCTCACCGTGGTCGTGTTTGGGAATCTCTCGTTCCGATCGCAAGCTGGCCCCGAGACAGGGTTCGGAACATCCCTCACCGGCCCGGACGCTCGACCAGCGGGACCTCCGGGATCGTCACCGCGACCTCGCGCTCTTCGATGAAGAAGCACTCCGTCTCCGAGCAGGTCTGGTACCGTGCGCGGACCGTGACCGGCTGGTCGCCGCCATCGACGATCATGAAGGTCACCGGGACGGCGACGCGCACGGCCCCGGTGTAGACGACGAACGCGTCGTCGAGGCCTTCGACCTGGAAAGGCGTCGCGGGCGGATAGCGGGGCTCCTCGGCGAGGACTCGCTCGCTGGTTTCGACGGTGACCGTGAGTGGCTGGTAGTTCTCGGGGGTGGGCTGCCCGTAAACGTGCAGACCGGCCGGGATGACGAGTTCGACCGTTAGCGTGAGGCGCTGGCCCCAGGCGTAATCGGGAGCGTCGAACGAGGCGCCGAGCGTCACCTCGCCCGGCGCCGCTTGTGGCGCTGGCGGCTCGGCCGGGGACTCGAGGCCGAGCATTTCGCGCAGGAGCGTGGTCGCGCCGTCGCGTTCGCGATAGCTTTCGTAGAAGCGCTTCTCGGTGACGATGCCGTCGCGGTCGAGGGCGAAGACGCCCGGGTGCGGGATGCCGGCGACGGGTGGCGGGGCCTCTTCGTTGTACAGCCCGAGTTGGCGGATGACGGCGCTGCCTTCGTCCGAAAGCAGTTTGTAGCCGATGCCGTGCTTTTCAGCGAAGGCGGCAAGGCTGTCGGCCGGGTCGTAGCTGATGGCGTAGAGCGCGACGCCGGCCGTGTCGAGCGTGTCGAGGACCTGCTGCAGCCCAACGAGCTGCGTCTTGCAGAACGGTCACCAGCGGGCGCTGCGGTGGAACACGACAAGCGCGGGGCGGCCGGCGCGGTCGGCGTGCAGGTCGATCACTGCGCCGTGCTGGTCGGGGAGCGTGATCTCGGGGAAGCGTTGGCCGGGTTCGGGGCCGAGGGCGGATTGGTTGGCGTGCATGGGCATGGAGGGGTGTCCGATCTGTGGGAAGTCGGGGTATGCGGCCAACGTTACACCGATTGCGAGGGCGCCGGGGGGAACGCCGGGACATGTTCCGCTACGCCAGCGGCCACAGGGGGCCGCGACTCCAGCCGGGGAGGCCGGCCTACGCGCCGCCGCCGCCGCTGAGGCCCTGGAGTTTGCGCCAGTGGTGATCCGTTAGGATCCGGCGGACCGTGCCGGAGCGGGAGCGCATCACGAGCGACTCGCTGCGGGCGCCGCCGGGGACGTACTCGATGCCCTTCAGCAGGTCTCCGGTGGTGACGCCGGTGCAGGCGAACATTACGTCGTCGCTCTTCACGAGGTCATCAATCGTGAG
>JANXYE010000634.1 GCA_025350285.1 Chloroflexota bacterium | reverse complement strand
GGGGGTGCAGCATGGCGACAATGACAACAGAGGCGGCGACAACAGCCGATCCTGAGAGCGTCACCCCTGTTCCTGTTCCTGTCCCCATCACCGTCCCGTACGGCTACTGGCAGCGCGAAGCGAGCCACTACCCGCAGCCTGTTTCGCCGTTAAGCCGCACGACCATCACCACTCAGATCAACCGCTCCTTTCGGCTGATCCTCGAAGAATCTGGATCGTTCCTGGAGGCTATCGACTTCCGCGAGATCGGCGGCTGGGTTTACAACCGCCAGGTCCCGCTCGGCGGCAAGGACCGCAAGGCGCCGCCGCCCTTGGTAATGAAGCTGGCCCTCAAGTTCGTCCCGTCGCTTCGGGCGCGGCTAAAGAAGAACCTGCAGGCCATCCGCGCCGACCTTCTGTGGGAGCCGGTCGGGAAGTGGCCAGCCTGGCGCGCGGAGCAGGCGGCCCAGATCGCCGTGTTTCGGGCCGTGGGCATGGCCGCACTCGATGACCAGGCGTTCATGAAACACTTCAACGCGGTCACCGCCTTCGTGGACCAGAGTGTCGAACGCCACTTCCGGCTTACACCGCCGGGCCTCGTGCTGGCGGAACTCGTCTTCGCCTGCCAGGAACTGCTCGGCTGGGACCAGCGCAAACCGTTCGCGCTGCTGACCGGACTCTCGACAACATCGACCGAACCATCGCGTAGGTTGGCCGAACTGGCGCGACTAGCCGCCGCCCGCCCGGCCGTCCGCGCCGCCCTGGATAGCGTCGATGAGTCAACGGCTGGACGTCTGGCGAGCATCGACGCGGGATTCGCGGCCGCGTTCGAGGCGTACCAGAAGGAGTTCGGGTTCCGTACCCTACGCTACGACGTGGCCGACCCGGCGCTCATCGAAGTACCCCACGTGACGCTCGGGCTGATTCGCGACCAGCTGCGCAGAGGATACGACCCCGCGGCTGACGCGAAGGCGGCGGACGAGCTCCGCCAACGTGCTCTCAGCGAGGCCCGCTCGGCGCTGGCCGGGCGGACGGCGACCGAGCGGGAGCGATTCGAACGGGCCCTGGAGCGCGCGAAAACGTACTACCCGATCCGCGAGGACAACGAGTTCTACACGGTGAGTGCTCCGCTCGCTGTTCAGCGATTCACCGCGCTCGAATTGGGCCGGCGGCTGGCGGAGCGGAGTCACATCACGGTGGCCAGCGACGTATTCTTCCTCGAACTCGCCGAAGCTGAGCGGGCGTTGCAGAGCGAGGACGACTTCCGTGAGCTCGTACGGCGGCGCAAGGGCGAACGTGCCTGGGTGCTGGCGCACCCCGCGCCGCCGAGCTATGGCAAAGACCCGGGCCCACCGCCCGACCCGAACGTCTTCCCCGCTGAGGCGGCGACGTTCTTAAGGGCCACGCTCTGGGCGATTGAGAACGTGTTCGCGAGCGAGGCAAGCCAGGCTCGCCAGGCGGACAGCACGCGGATTAAGGGCATCGCGGCGTCGCCCGGGAGCTACACCGGGCCGGTCCGCGTGATCATGAGCGAAGAGCAGTTCGACAAGATCGAGGCGGGCGACGTGCTGGTGTGCCCTATTACGTCGCCCGTCTGGTCGGTACTCTTCCCCAGCGTTGGCGCGCTCGTCACCGACACGGGCGGGATCCTTTCGCACCCGGCGATCATCTCGCGGGAGTACGGCATCCCCGCGGTGGTCGCCACCGGGAACGCGACGGCCCTGCTCAAGGATGGGCAGGTGGTCACGGTCGATGGGGCTGCCGGGACAGTCGTGGCGGCCTGACCGCCCCGCGCAGAATGGCATGGAGCTTTTGGAGTTCAGCCCCCGGAACTCGGAACCGCCCGTCTTACAGGCCCGCCCGCAGGATCTCTTTGGCCCCCGCGGGGCCCGTCATACGGAAGCGCAGGCCGCCTGCCGCCGGCAACCCGATGGCGAAATCGCAGAACAGGCAGCAGCGGTGCTCGTTCGTGGCGAACGCCGCCAGCGCCGCGAGCGTTCCCACGGCAGGCCGCTCGAATATTGCGGCGAATTCGCCCTCGGCCGGCGCGTGATCAACGCGGTACGCGATTGCATCGCCGCGGGCGAACGCACCGCGGACCTCGGCGGCCCGCTGGACACGGACGGATTTACGAAGGCGGTCATCAAGCGTGCGGCAGCCTGACCCCACCCTCACCCGCTCAGCGGTAACGAACATGGTCGGGTGGCGAACCGTAAGAAATCCGTCGCTAACGGAGAGCGCCGGGCGCTTACGTTGCCGGTATTCGCGGGGGCGATCCGATGTCGAAGTTGCTGCTCAAGCTCCCCTGGTTCGTCGCGGCGCCGCTCATCGTGGTGGTGGCCGCGGGCTTCGCCTATGTCGGGTACGCGTTCACCGGCGACTACTTCAACGAGACCTGCACGAACGAGCGCAACCTCCTCTCCGGCGAGTTCGAA
>JANXYE010000612.1 GCA_025350285.1 Chloroflexota bacterium | reverse complement strand
CCAGGCGGGAAAGGCCATCGACGCGCGAAAGGAGCGCCGTCGCGGCGATGGCGCCGAAGATGGCGGCCCCAGCAAGGAGAGCGATGAACAGGCAGGCGCGCAACGGATCGGGGCGGAGTTGGAGTGCCCGGCGGATGCGGGTGTAGCCAGCGTCGAGGTCGCGTTCGCGGGGGAAGACGGGGCGCGGTGAGGCGCCGCCGCTGCTGACGTTCCCCGTCGCGCTGGCGGGGCGCAAGCCGAGGGCGATTGCCCTCGGGCTGAAGCCGGCCGCCCACTGGCGTTCGACGTACGTCGATACGGCGAGTTGTTGGGCATCACGAGCGGTGGCCGCCTGTTCGGCTGGCCCGGCGATGTTGAGCGACTCGTCGCGGAGTTTTTCGCGCCAACTTTGCATCGAAAGCTTGAGCTTCGACCAGTCGTCGCGGAGGACTTCGACGGCGTCCCGTTCCGATTCCAGCGTCCCGGGCTCCCAATCCCAGGCCATGGGCGGTGCGGCGCCTTCGACGCGGCCCGGCTGGATGCTCGCGGGTTCGACAATCCCCGGCATGTCGATGTGGATGGCGGGGAGTTCGATGGCGACCGGGACCGGGTCCTCGTCGCCGCCCCCGAGGGTCCTCAGCAGGTCGCGCGCGGCCGCATCGCGCGCCTCGGCGAGTTCGTGTTCGTAGTCGATACCGAAGGCGCGGATGGCGAAGCTACCGGGGCGGTGTTGTTCGTCGAGCAGGAGTGCGCTCAGGGCTGTGCGGCCACCCGCGGACGATAGTGGGTTGCCCGGGTGACGCATCATGAGTTCGAAGAGGAGAGGTATGGCGGGGATCGTCTGTGCGTCGGGCGCCTCCAGGAGGAGGATGCGATACGGGTTGGCGACATCGTCGCGGCGGCGAGCCAACGCAGTGGCGAGGGTTCGGGCCTGGTCGTTGAGCGGACCTTCAAGTCCGCGAATGTTCAAGCCGATGATCGCCACAAGCGCGGACGAGCCGAGCTGCAGGTCGGCCGGGGTGGCCCAGGCCCAGGCGAGACTCTCCGCGCCGAGGCCTGCGGCGGCCATCTCCGTGGCTTCGGCGATGACCGCTACGATAGGGGACTCGCGATCCTGGTTACCGCGCCGGTTCTCATCTCTGAGAGCGCCGGCGGTCGCGACTTGGCCGAATTCTGGACCGAGGTCGTGGCCGGCGACGCCCGTGCTCGCGGATGGAACGCGCGTTGAGTGTGGTCCGGTCCCGATGGGCACGTGGAAGAATACGGGCTCGCCGCCACGCTCGACTTCCCCGATACGGCGGAGCGTGTCAAGGCGTTCGCTCATCTCGTCGAGCGCGCGGCGCCCGTATTCGCCCACGCCGATCCAGATGTTCGGGACGTTCATCTCAGCCTCCCCGCGGCCGCAAGCCTTCGAGGTTTGGATGAGTGCTTGGGTCGTGGGCCTTGTAAAGGTTCCGCACGCTCTCGTATCGGCCCTCGACGGCCGCCTTGAGTTTCCCGATCTGCTCTACGCGGTCCGAGCCTTTAGCACGCTCCTGGTCTAGCTGGGACTCCAAATCAGCGAGGATGGCATCGACCCTGCCGAGCCAGTCTGCGTGCGGAACAGTCGTCATGAAGGCATCCACGTCGGCGATCAACGCGTCGAGCCGTTCACGCTTTTGCGCAAGAGCATCCATAAGCTTGGCGAGCCCGGCGGCGTACTGGGACGTCTCACGCTTGTAGAGAACGCGCCCGTATGCCGGGTTCCCCGCGCGGTCTTGGCCGTAGTGGAGAATGCCGAACCCCAAGGCCAGGGCTGCGACGTACTCAATCTGGAGGAGGACGATCGGATCGACGTGGTTCGGAAGTTTTCCCGCCCGGCGATCGGAATTGAACGAAACGAAGGACTTCGCTTCCGCTGCGTAAGCGTTGAGCGCTTGGAGCTTGAGTCCGTTGTCCATCATCAGCAGAGGGAAACCGATCGTTCTCCGCAAAACGGAAACTCGATGCCGATCCGCGCTTTGGACGACGAGGGGCTCGCCAGCCTTAGAAAGACTACTGACCGGCCACGTATCGCCAAGACCCAGTCGCGCGGCAAATCGCGCCGTAGACTGCGGCTCGGCGACCAGAAATACGGAGTTGATCGGCGGGCTGATCGGCAGTTCCTTCTTCTGCGAAACAGTCACTGGGAACTGCGGGCTTGCCAACTCAAAGAGTCGGTCCAGTTCGTCGTCCACATGGGTCAACACGCGAACCCTATCCTCGGAGGCAGCGCCCTTGGCCACCGCCTCCCAGATCGACATGGCGTCAATCGCCCCGCCTACGTGCTCGATCGCCGACGTGAGGAGCGAGTCCGCGAACACCCGCCTGAATGAGAGCCGAAGGGCGGCGGTCGTCTTGGCGGCCTCTTTCGGCTCTTCGCTCGATTCCTCGTCGATCTTGGCTTGCAAAAGCGCGCGGTAAGCGTGGTGGATTCCATCGGGGGTAGCAGCGAACGTGTTCGCGAGCTGCAAAGGGACGCTCATAGCCCACCCGAACGTTTCGCGAATCTTATCGCGGTCGGTGAGTATCTCCACTACCCGCAGTGCGTCTTGCGGATCTGGGCGGTCCAGTGCGGTCTGAGCGCGGGCCTCGAGGTCCGTAAGTGCATCCTCAGACGCCTGCCGGATTTGATTCAAAATCTCGACGTGGCGATCAATCTCTTTGATCAACTGATCGTAAAGCCGCAGGGCCTCTTCGCGTTCGACGATGTCTTCTTGAACTTGAATCCAGTCCCGCCACCAACTGCCACAAAATCGCTCAATACGCGTGCCGCGACCTCCCATTGCCCGTATTCCGCTCCCCTGAACCTCCTGGAGTTGCTGCGGGAACTCCATCTCCAGTTGGACTAACCTTGCCTGCACGGTTACGGCCTGACTCGCTGTGGACTCGCGGCTCTCGCCAGCCTTCCCAAGCTCTTTCCTCAGCGACGCGGCCTCGTGGTCAACTATTTGAACGCGCAGCGCCTGGAGGAAAGTGACGGAAGTAAGCAGCCCCGCCGAAGAGCCCTTCAGCATCTCCTCGACCCCCGCCTTGAGGTCGCCGCGCACGGACGTGACGTCGTCCCAACTGCCCAGCTGCCGAATGCACAACGTCCGACACGCATCTCGATAGGCGGGTAGCCGCGCCGCGAGCGTGTTTTCCGAAGCAGGAGTGTT
>JANXYE010000604.1 GCA_025350285.1 Chloroflexota bacterium | reverse complement strand
TCTATAAGGTGTCCACGAACGAGATGCTGCTCGACGCGGCAACGAAGTTGGAACAGCCCGACAGCACGACCATCCGCTTCACGCTGCGGGACGGCATGAAGTTCCACAAAGACGGGAAGGCCGTCACAGCCGAGGACGTCGTCGCTTCATGGAGCCGGTTCCCCGACCTCCTGAAGAACCAGGGTTCTCAGGTTAACGAAGCGAACTGGGGCTTCATCGACACTGTCACCGCGCCAGACGCCAAAACCGTCGTTGTAAAGCTCAAGGCGCCCTCGGCATCGGCGCCCGTGCTCATGGCATCGACAGCCTTTGGGATCATTAGTAAGGCGCAGCTCGACGCGAGTTCGGCCAAGAACGTTCAGCAGGAGGATGCGGGCGCGGGGCCGTACATCGCGGCAAAGCGGGATCCCAGCGGCACGGCGATGACGCGCTTTAAGGACTACTACAAGCACGAAAACCCTTCTGCCGGCTTCCTCAACGATCTGCCCTACATCGACTCGATTGAGACGCGCATCATCGCGGACCGTGCCGCCATCAAGGCGGCGTTCTTGGCGGGCGACGTCGATATCATGCCCAACGTCGCGGACCGTCTCGAATTCGAGGAGTTCAAAGGCAAGAACTCGATCAACGCCGTCGAAGTCGAGACAACAGAGGCACGGTTCCTTGCGTTCGATAACGCGAAGTTTACCGATAAGCGTGCCCGGCAGGCGATTTCGCTGGCCATCGACTACCAGGCGCTCATCACGACGCTCTATGCGGGCGACGGCAAGTACGACGGGCCCGTGGGCATCGGCCTCTCCGCGTTCGCGTTCGACCAGGCGAAGCTGAAGAGCTACCGCAAGTTCGATGCCGCGGAAGCGAAGAAGCTGTGGGAGGCGGCGGGCAAGCCGCTCACCAAGATCCGCATCGAGACATCCTCGCAAGACCCGCGCGGTTCGACGCTTGCCGAATTCGTGGGCAAGCAGCTTAAGGACAACCTTGGCGTGGAAACGGAGATCTTGAACCACGACATCACCACCTGGGTGGCTCGAGCGCGCGAGCCACTGAAGCAGTGGGAGCTGTTCGTGGTCCCCTACGGCTTCTCCCCGACGCCCGAGGCCTACAACATGACGATGATGGACCCGGGCGCCTTCGCTGGCGTGTCCTGGAGCTACGGACTCGATCAACCCAACCCGGCCGTCGTCGCCACCGCCACAAAACTGCGCGGTCTCGTAGACGCCCAGTCCAAGGAGATCGACCCGAAGGCCCGTAAGGCAAAGCTCGACGAGATGCAGACCTACGCACTGGACGAAGTGGTGCCTGGCATCAATATGCCGATCCCGGGCCACAGCTACGTCGTCTACCAGAAGCGGCTGCGCAACTTCCCCGTCGCGGACTATCTCACGGGCCTGGGCATCCGCACACAGGATCTTTGGATCAAGGCATAAGCCTGAGTCCACTGTTGCGGGGGCGGGCACTCGTGTCCGCCCTCACTCACACCACCCGGAGGACGCCAGTTGCGGGCCTACATCATCCGCCGCTTGATCGCCGTGCCGTTCATGCTTCTCGGCATGTCGCTGCTGCTTTTCTACCTGCTTTACTCGCGGCCCGGTAACGCGGCACTCACGAACTTCGGCCTGATCTCGCCAGACCAACAAAAGAACGGTGTCGCCAACCTCGAGCACGAACTGGGACTCGATCGTCCGTTCTTCGTGCAATACGGCGACTGGGCCATCCATGCCGTGCGGGGCGACCTCGGGGAATCGCTCAAGACGCGAAGGTCCATCAGCCACGAGATCAATCAGCGCTTCGGCAACACACTCGAGATTGGCCTGCTGACGATTCTCCTGACGGTTTTGATCGGGGTGCCGGTGGGTATCATCTCGGCCGTGAAGGCGGGTACTCCCCTCGACTACCTCCTGCGCGTGGTTACCATCGCGGGGATCTCCGTGCCCGGCTTTTGGCTGGCCACGCTGCTTCTGACGCTGCCGGCGATCTGGTGGCAGTGGACCCCGCTGGCCTCTACCTACGTGGAATTCACCGATGGTCCCCTCGAAAACCTGAGCATCGTGATCTGGCCTGCGCTCGTGCTCGCGGTCGCCAGCGCTGCCTACGTCGCCCGCATCGTCCGCAGTTCGATGCTCGAGGCGCTCTACTCCGATCATGTACGAACGGCCCGCGCCAAGGGGCTGCAAGAGCGCGTCGTCATCCTCCAGCACGTGTTCCGGGCGTCTCTCGTCACCGTTGTAACTATAGTCGGCCTGCAATTCGGCGCGGTGCTCGGCGGATCGGTGGTGACCGAGCAGATATTTGGCATCCCGGGCCTCGGGCTGATGGTCTATGAAGCCGTCTTCAACATCGACTACACACGCGTCATGGGCGTGACAATGGTCCTGGCTACCTGGTTCATCCTCATCACGCTCGTTGTCGATGTCCTTTACACGGTCGTCGATCCACGGATCCGGTACTAACCCATGACCCAATCCACACCGGCCGCCGATGTCCTGGCCGTACACGGGG
>JANXYE010000542.1 GCA_025350285.1 Chloroflexota bacterium | reverse complement strand
TTCTTCGCGGACTACCCGATCATCCTCGGGCCGACGTGGTGCCAGCCCCAGTTCGAACACGGGTACGACGTCGCCGGTCCGGAAAGCGCGCTCCAGATCCTCAATCTGCTGCGCTTTGTGACGCCAATGAACCTGCTCGGTTTGCCGGTCGCCTGCGTGCCGACGGGTACGGCGAACGGCCTGCCGCTCGGCGTGCAGGTGGTCGGCGACCGCTTCCGCGAGGACGTCTGCCTCGACGCGGCCGAGGCCATCGAAGCACGGCTAGGCGTGCTCACGCCCATCGACCTTCGAACCGGCTGAGGTCGGGCCATTAGCCATTGGCATCACTTGTTCGCAGCAACCCGGTGAGAACGGCTAACAGCCAGGAGTTCGCCCGCCAATGGCTAACGGCCAATGGCCAACGGCCTACCCGTGCAGTTCCTCAGCGATGGCCTGCCCCAGCAGTTCGATCGCGTGGGCGATCGTCGCCGGGTCGGCCGCCGTAAAGTTCATCCGCATCGTCGCCAGCCCATCGCGATGGTCCACATAAAAGAACTTGCCCGGCACGAACGCCACGTTCCGTTCGAGCGCCCGCCGGTAGAGCTTCTCCGTATCGAGCCCGGCCGGCCCCTCTGCCCAGATGAACATGCCGCCTTCGGGGCGCGTCCAGCGAAAGTCCTCGGGGAACGAGTTCGCCAGCGCTTCGAGGATGGCCTCGCGGCGGGGCCGGTAAAGGTCCAGGATCTTCGGGAGCTGGCGAGCGAGGTGGCCGCCCGAAAGGTACTCGGAGGCGAGCGCTTGCCCGAGGGTGTTTGTATGCAGGTCCACGCCCTGGCGCGCGATAACCAGCCAGTGCATGAGCGCCTCCGGCGCGACACAGAAGCCAAGACGAAGCCCGGGCGCAAACGTCTTCGAAAGGGTGCCCGAATAGACCACGTTCTCCGGCGCCAGCGTCTTGATCGGCGGCACCGGTTCGCCCGCGTAGCGCAGGTCGCTGTACGGGTCATCTTCGAAGAGGAGCACATCGTGGCGCTGGATGATCTCCGCGATCTGCTTACGCCGCCCGAGAGGGATGGTCCGGCCCGTAGGGTTCTGGAACGTCGGCACGAGGTAAACGAACTTCACGGAGGTTTGCGCGAGGGCCGCGTCGAGCGCTTCCGGGATCAGGCCGTCGTCGTCGGTCTCGATCTGGACGTAGCGCGGCTCGTACGGGTTGAACGCCTGTAGCGCTCCGAGGTAAGTCGGCGCCTCGACCGCGATGGCGTCGCCGGGCGAGATGAGTATCTTGCCCATTCCATCGAGCGCGCTCTGTGACCCGCTGACCACGAGGATCTCTTCCGCGCTGGTCTCGATGCCACGCCCGGCGAGCAGCGGCACGAGCGCCTCGCGCAGGGGGAAGAAGCCTTCGCTCGCGTCGTACTGGAGCGCGCGGGCGCCGTAGCGGCCGAGCACCGCGCCCATCAGCTCTTCCATGATCTCGAGGGGGAAGCTTTCGGCCGCCGGCAGCCCGCCGGCCAGCGAGATGACGCCCGGCGAAGTCGCCACCTTCAGGATTTCGCGGACGGCGCTCGCTTCCATCCGGGCGGTGCGGCTCGCGAGCTTCTCTTCCCAGCGCATCGCACGATTGAAGCACAACGCCCGGACTTAAACGAGAGTAACTGGAGTCGCGGCCCCCTGGCGGAGCCCCCCATCTCTGGCTACCCCTTACCGCTTCACAGGGAGCGGCCGCCCCGCCCAGTGCGGCGGGAACATCATCTGTCCGCCGTCGCCGGGGCACAGCCGCTCCCAGCGCTCGTGGTTGAACGGGAGAGTGGGTGTGTAAGGACCGCGGCCCGTCTCGCGCAACGCCCGCCAACCGCGGTGAACTTGGAACCCCCGGCTTGTCTCCCGGCTGCAGCGGCTAAGGTTGCCGTGAATCCAGGCCCAGGCGGCGAATCGCTCCGGGCCGATCGCTTCTTCGTGCTCCCAGAACTCGGGCGGGTGGACCCGATACTCGCCGCAAACCATCCGCGGCGGGCGGACGATGTGCGTCAGCTCGTGCTTGGCGATGAAGCGCATCACCTCCGGTGGGGTCCGAGGGTGGTTGAGCACCGGGTGAAACACCACGAGATGGCGGTCGCGGCCCATGAACCCGCCGTTGATGTACGCGAGCGCGGTGTTTTCGACGAAACGGGCCTCGAGCGCGCCCTCGAGTTCGGGGAAGTAGGCGGCGCGTACCTCTTCCAGCATTTCAGCGAGCGAATAGCCCAGGAGCGACGGGACGGGGTCGAAGAGCAGCGGTTGGTAGCGGTGAATCACGGGGTGCGAACGATACCACCTGGCGCGTCGCCTGGTGTCGCGCCGCTCGAGTCGCGGCCCCCAGTGGCCGCTGGCGTAGCACCCGGACGCCCGGCGCCACGCATCCTCCTGTTCCGTTGGCGACGCGCCGGCCATCAGATCAGCGGCAGGTCCAGCGGGGGATTGCGCCGTTCGACAACGTTCTCCAGGCGCGCCCGGACGGCGTCGCTCAGGGCTTCGCTGCCCGTGGGGATGATGTAGAGGCTGCGCGACTGCACGGCTTCGAAGACGAGGTCACCGATTTCGGCCGGCTGCAGCATCTGCTCGCGCATCGCCTGGAGCGTCGCCCGCAGCTGCTCGGCCTCGGCGGTGGGTTCGTTCGCGGCCTCGCCGTAGCCGGGCTGCCGGTTGCGGCCGGAGTCGTAGATGTTCGTGTTCACGAATCCGGGGCAGAGCACTGAGACACCGATGTTGTGCCCGGCCCGCCCGAGTTCGTAGTAGAGCTGTTCCGAAAGCGCGACCACGCCGAACTTCGCGACCGTGTACGGCCCGCCCACGGCGCCGCTGACGAGTCCCGCGAGCGAGGCGGTGTTCACGACATGGGCCTCCTCGCCGCTCGCGATCATGCGCGGGACGAAGCTGCGCACGCCGTGGACGACGCTCCAGAGGTCCACATCCACGACCCAGCGCCAGTCGTCCAGCGAGAGCTCCCACATCGCGCCCGGGCTGCCGCCGATGCCGGCGTTGTTGCAGAGCACATGCACGCCGCCGAAGGTCCGGTAGGCGCTTTCGGCAAGGGCCTCGACGTCCTCGGCCTTCGCCACATCCGTGCGCCGCGGGAGCACTTTCACGCCCTTCGCCGCGATTGCCGCCTCGGCCATCGCGAGCGGCTCGGCCTCGATATCGCCGATGACGATGTTCATGCCGGCGTCGGCAAAGCGCTGAGCCATGGCGAGCCCCAGCCCACTGGCGCCGCCGGTCACAACCGCGACTTTCCCTTCAAACGTCTCCATGTCGCCTCCTCTGTATGGGCGGAGTATAGCGCGAGGGATGCGCGATGAATGTGGGGAGCGCCTGGGAGCCGCGGTGCTGACGGACTCCCGCCCACGGATGGCGCGGGTGGCGGGTGGCGGGGGCGGCGTCCTGCCCACCCCCCAACGCCTTACCCCTAACCCCTACGATGGTACCGGGAGGGGGATTCGAACCCCCACGCCTTTCGGCCGCGGATTTTAAGTCAGCTGCGTCTGCCATTTCGCCATCCCGGCACTCTCCGATGTTCGCGAATCCCGCGGCGTCCGTCCATTCGAACTCGATCGGCCTTGCCAGCGGCCCGTCGCCGCTCCCCAACGGGCTCAGGGAGATCGCCGGGGCACGGGCACGAAGTACGACCTCACGGCGACGAAGCAGACGTACACCGCGACCGGTCCGGGGGCGCGCGCGGTTTCCGGATGTAAGTTCGTTTTCGACCAGGTGGATTCAGACGGCTACCGCGGCGTCACCGTGATCGAGGTGGTCTCGGCCGACGATTTTAAGCTCTACGCCTCGGACGGGAAGAAAGTCCTCGGCCTCGGCGACGAGGCGGTGAGCGTGCGTGGAACGACGGTTGTGCGCGTCGGCGACCTGATGCTGCAGGTTGGGGAGAACACGTTTACCGAGTCGTTTATTGTTGAGCTGTTTCGAAAGATGGCGCCGCGCCTGACGTGGCAGGCGGGGAGCTGGCCCCCATTCTTCGCCATCACGTCGAGAAGTAGCGGTTCCCATCGTGGACGACTCGCCCCTCCTCTTCGAGCAGGTCCAGGTGCCCCTGAACCGTGGGGACGATCTGCCAAAAGCGGCGCTTCACGGCCCGCGGGTAGATGCGCGCGCAGAGCTCATAGAGTGTCGCGGAGCCTCCCTCGCGAAGCGCCCCGAACACTTTCTCGGTGCGCTCGTCGATTGCGCCGA
>JANXYE010000529.1 GCA_025350285.1 Chloroflexota bacterium | reverse complement strand
ACTGCCGCGCCCCGGCCATCTCCCAGCGCTCCCCAGCCGCCCTTGCCCTGGAAGCCCCCCGCCGACCACCCGTGGCGCACATACCCAGCTGTGACAAAATCACTCGGCACTTAAGCGGACATAGTCACTCGGCAGCGACAGTGACGAGCCGGTACTGGTTTGCGGGGCACGCCGGTCATGGACGACTCCCGCCGTACGTCCGGCCCTTGTACATGGGCGCCTCCCGGCGGGTATTCGGGCCAGTCCAGATGCCTCGGCGGCATCATTCCGCGCGCCAGCGTATCCTCGCAAGGGAGGAGTCCTATGCCGCCCGCCCTCACGACGCTGCGCGTTGGCTCGCCCGCGCCCGCCTTCTCCGGCCCCTGCTCGGACGGCGCCACGCGTTCCCTCGACGGCTTTGCCAGGGGCAGCCTGCTGCTCGTCTTCCTTCGCCACCTCGGCTGACTGCCCTGCCGAGAGCATGCGTCGCAGTTGTGGCGCGAACGGAAGCGACTGGCCGAGCTGAACACCGAAGTCCTCCTCGTCTCCTTCGAGGAACTCCCGCGCGTCCGCTGGTACCTGGAGGGCGCGGACTTCGGGTTCCCCGTCCTGGCCGATCCCGAGCGCGCCGTGTACCACGCCTACGGCCTCGGCCGGGCGAGCCTCGTTCGCACGTGGGCCTCCCCGAAGACCGTCGTCTTCTACGGTCGCGCCATCCTGCGCGGCGAACGCCCGCCTAAGCCAGTCGCTGATGCGCGCCAGCTCGGCGGCGACTTCCTGATCGATGCGAGCGGGCGCGTACGCTTCGCCCACACCAGCGTCGAGCCCGCGGACCGGCCCTCGATCGAGAGACTCCTTGCCGCCGCAACCTCCGCGGCCACTCACCCGTAGCGTCGCCCGATGTGACCACGTACGCTCAACGCCGGACGAGAGCCAGCCGCTAACGGCCACCAGCGAGGCGCCGAGGCCCCAACCATGCAGCGTTCCGACCATCGCATCCTCACCACCCACGCCGGTTCTCTCCCGCGGCCGCCGGCGCTCGTCGATCTCCTGCGCGCGAGTTCTCGCTGGGAGCACGTCGATGGCGAGGCCCGTGCCGTGGCCGTCGCCAATGCCACGCGCGAGGCCGTCCTCAAGCAGTCCGCCGCCGGGATCGACATCGCGAACGACGGCGAACAGGCCCGAGAGAGCTTCTTCACCTACGTCCAGCACCGGATGGACGGCTTCGGCGGCCACTGGCGGCGGGTCGCGATGCAGGACATGGTCCTCTACCCGTCCTTCGTCGAAACGATGCGCCGGGCCGGCTGGAACCAGGGCGTGAGCCTCGGCACGCCGCCCGAGTGCGTTGGTCCGGTGGCCTACAGCGATGCCGGCCGGCGCTCGTTCGCGGCCGAGTGCGACGCCTTCGACCGCGCGCTCGCTATCTCCGGGGCGAGCTTCGAGAGCCGGTTCATGACGGCGCCTTCGCCGGGTATCGTCGCCTGCGCCATGCGGGACACGCACTACGGCGCCATCGAGCCATACGTGACCGCAGTGGCGGAAGCGTTGCGCTACGAGTACGAAGGCATCGCCGCGCGTGGCTACCTCCTCCAGTTGGACGCGCCCGACCTCGCGATGGAGCGCCACACGCTCTACGCGCACCGGCCCGAATCCGAGTTCCTTGCCTTCGTTGACTACGTTATCGACGCGATCAACCTTGCCTCGTCGGCCGTCCCGGCGGAACGCAAACGGCTGCACGTCTGCTGGGGCAACTACGAAGGCCCGCACGAACTGGACATCCCGCTGCGGACGCTGTTGCCGCATCTCTACCGCGCGGATGTCGGCGCGCTGATGATCTCGATGGCGAACCCGCGCCATGCCCACGAATACCGGCTCTTCCGCGAACTGCCGCTGCCGCCGGGCGTGTCGCTCATCGCCGGCGTCATCGATACGACCACCAACTACGTGGAGCACCCGGAGGTTGTGGCCGACCGCATCGTGCTGGCCGCCGAAGCCGTCGGCGACCCCCACCGCGTGCTCGCCGGGACCGATTGCGGCTTCGATACGAGCGCCGGCTTCGGCATGGTGGCGGAAGAGGTTGTGTGGGCGAAGCTGCGATCGCTGAGCGAAGGCGCGGCGATCGCGAGCCACCGCCTGTTCGGCTCGTAGCGTTCGATACGGTCCGCGAAATTCGTGAGGCGATCGTGTGGTCACCTCATGGAAGTGGGGGCGCGCGGCTGTGGAGCGGACGTGGGGTGAGGGATGCGGGGAGAGCGATGAGAGGTCGCGGGCGCATGGTGTGGTTGGCATGTGGACCTCCAGTGGTCCGGCTATGATCGATGATCGTGTGGAGGCGCTGTGGATGCAGTGTGGAGCGGGGCGTGCGGAGGTCGGAGGGCGGGGTGTCAGGAGCGAGCGGAAAGCGGAGAGCGCGGTGGATGCGTTTCATGAGTACCGAGACTTGATGGTGGCGCCCGTCGCCGCGGACCGCTGGACATCCTCCGCTGAGTAGGCGGGAGCCGGTAGGTGTGAGGGGATAGGTGCGGGGCTACGCCAGCGGCCTCGGGGGGCCGCGACTCCGGCGGATCGGGACGGGCGAGGTGCGGGGGCTACGCCAGCGGCCACGGGGGGGCCGCTAGCGC
Source organism: Chloroflexota bacterium (assembly GCA_025350285.1). Lineage (GTDB taxonomy): Bacteria > Chloroflexota > Dehalococcoidia > Tepidiformales > Tepidiformaceae > JANXYE01. The sequence goes on along the minus strand of JANXYE010000529.1, from coordinate 3,579 downwards.
GTCGTGACCGGACGCGCCTGGAGGAGATAGAACCGCCCGGCGGCGTCGTAGGCGAACTCGATGTCCATCGGGCAGCCGTAATGGCGTTCGACCGCGATTGTCGTCTCGGACACCTGCCGCACCTGATCGTCTGTGAGCGAGGAGACGTTCGCAAGCTCGGCGGGCGTGTCCTGCTTCTCGGTCCCGCCAGCGACCGGGACAACGCGCACCTGCTTTTCGTAGATGTCCTTCGCGCGCACCGTGCCATCCTTCGCGACGATGTAGTTGTCGGGCGTGACGAAGCCCGAAACGATCGATTCGCCAAGGCCCCAGGAGGCGTTGATCAGCACCTCATCGGTGGCCCCGGTGACGGGGTTGAGGCTGAAGGCGACGCCGCTGACGTGGCTGGCCACGGTCTGCATGACGACCACCCCCATCGCCTCTTTGCGGTGGTCGATGCCTTTGATGGTGCGATAGTGGGCGGCGCGGGGCTGCCAGAGGCAGTGGTAACAATCCTGCACGGCGCGCGAGACGGCGTCCGATCCGCTGAGGTTGATGTAGCTCTCGTAGAGGCCGGCGAAGCTCGCCCCGGCGCCGTCTTCGCTCACCCCGCTGGAGCGCACGGCGTAGGTGGCGTGCGGGCCGGTCTTGGCTTCGAGTTCCTGATACGCGTCGCGGATCATGCTCGCGATGTCCGCCGGCAGGGAGGCCGTCTCCAGCTTCTGGAGGATTGGCGCGCAGGCTTCGCGCACGACCGCGGGCGTCGGGCGGCCGCTGAGGGCGAGTAGCAGGTCCAGCGCGTCATCAATGCTGTGGGCGTGGTGAAAGGCGTAATAGGCATCGACCGTGACGGCGAACCCTGGCGGGACGGGAAAGCCGGCTTCGCCAAGCCGAGCGAGACTGGCGCCTTTGCCCCCAACACGGGCGGCGGTCGCGCCGGACGGGCTATCGAGCCACGCGATGTAATCGTTCATGCCGCGCAAAGCCTCCTTACTACTTCATAGAGCACCTGCATGCCCAGGCGCAGATTATCGACGCTGATGCGTTCGTTGTGCCCGTGGATGCCGGCCAGTTCTTCGGGCGGGACGAGGCAGGGCACGAAGCCGTAAGCCGGGATGCCCTTGAGACGGTACACCCGCGAATCGGTGAAGCCACTCATCAGGTCCGGCGCGACAACCGCGCCTTCGGCGAGGTCGCGCACAACCTCCCCCACGACCGCCACGAACTGGTGGTCCATCGGCGATTCGGCGCCGCTGAAACGGTTGAGGACTTCGACTTCGACGCGCTCATCAGCGATGACGCGCTTCAAGTCCGCGAGGAACGGGTCCACTTCGACATCGGGCAAGAGGCGGATGTCGAGCGTGGCGGTGGCCTCGGACGGAATCACGTTGACCTTGATGCCCGTGTTGATTGTCGTCAGGGCGATCGTGTTGGCGACGCGCGCGCGGATGGCCGGGCTGCGGCTGGCCAGCTCGATGATGTCCTGATCGGTCGCACCCTGCCAGGCGCCGGCCGCGCGCATGGCGTCGGCGTGCTCGCGTACCAGGTGTGTGACGCGCGTCTGCTGCGGCCAGGCGGCGACCCGGCCGAGGGCGGCGACCATGCGGTCGGCGCAGTTGTCGCCGTGGGGGACTGAACCGTGGCCCGGGCGTCCGCGGGTGGTGAGCCGCACCCAGAGCGGGATCTTTTCGCTGGGGGCGATCTGGAAGACCTGGTTGGCCGCGCCGCCGAGACCGGTCAGGCCGTACGCCCCTTCGTTGATCACGAGTTCGGAGGCCATCCACCGCGGGCGATGCTCGGCGATCCAGGTGATGCCCTGGGCGCTCCCGGCTTCTTCGTCGGCGGCGGCGAGAAAGCGCACTCCCTTGCGAAGAGCGACGCCCTGGCGCTTGAGCGTGAGGAAGACCATCAGTTCGATGATCGCCATGCCCTTCATGTCGAGGGCGCCGAGCCCCAGATGGCGCCCTCGCGCAGATCCCCGGCGAACGGGTCGATATCCCAGAAGCGGCGTTCTACGGGCACGACATCGGTGTGGTTCAGCAGGCAAACGTTGGGCTCATCCGGGCCGATGGTGGCGACCAGATTCGAACGCCCGGGCGCGGATTCGGCCGTTTCGAAGTGGATCCCCTCGGCGGTGAGGATGCCCGCCAGGAAATCGACGGCCAGGGCCTCGTTGCCGGGTGGGTTGGATGTGTCTATCCGCAGGTACTCGCGCAGGAGGGAAGTGGCCTCCACGGTCGCCGCCTCCCAATCGATGCTCTTCCCCACGCGCGTGCCTTCCCCGCCGCCGGAGTGTAGGCGAACCCCGGCGTTCCGGCACGACAAGAGTTGGCCGCCAAGAAGCCAAGGGTCCAAGTTTCGGGCCGCGTGACTTCCTTCAGCGTTGAGGATTTGGCATCTTGGCGGCCAAGCACGGCGGGTTGGCCATCCGGCAAGGAACGTTGGCCCGCCATCGCGTATGCTTCCGGGCTACCTGACACAACCAGCCTGGAGGCTTCGATGAAAGTTGGCATCTGCGTTCCCGCCCTTGGACCTTACGCGGACCGGCGGGCGGTCCATGATTTCACCATCCGCGCCGAGGCGGCCGGGTTCGATTCGCTCTGGGTGCAGGAGCACTTCCAATGGAAGGCTGTCCCGAAAACCGGCTACGCTGGTATGGCTGGCGTGCCCATGCCGACTCCGTATAAGAATCTGCTGCAGCCGTTGGAGTTGCTCTCGTACTGCGCCGCCATCACGGAAAAGGTGCAGCTCGGCACGTCCATCCTCGTGACCGCCTATCACCGCCCGCTGCTCCTCGCGCGGCGCATGGCGACCCTCGACATCCTCTCTGAAGGCCGGGCGCTCTGCGGGCTCGGGCTGGGCTGGATGGCCGAAGAGTACGAACACATGGACACGCCATTCGAACGCCGTGGCGGCCGCATGACGGACTTCGTCAAAGCGCTGAAAGCCGCCTGGTTGGGCGACCCGGTGGAGTACCACGGCGAATTCTTCGACTTTGGCCCATGCGATTCCTCGCCAAAGCCGTTTCAGCGGCGGGCGAATGGTGAGCCGTACGTGCCCATCCTCACGGGCGGCGGCAACCCGAAGTCCCTCGCCCGCTGCGCCAAGTACGCCGACGGCTGGAACCCGGCCGGCATGCCCGCCAGCGCGACCGCCGATGTGCGCAAGACGCTCGACGGCATGGTGGCGGAGAACGGCCGAAGCGAGAAGCTCCCGGTCTACCTGCGGATCTTCGCGAACCCGACGATGGAGGGCGTCGCCCCCTGGGATGGCGGCTTCTTCGGCGGCATTTCGTGGCACGGCGGCATCGATGAGATGGCGAAGAAGACGCGGGAGTGCAAGGACGCGGGCATCGACCACATCATCATCGAGACGAACTTCTGGGAGGCCAACCCGGACTCGGCGACGTGGCCGAAGCACGTGGACTTCTTCGCGCCGCTGGTCGATCTGGCGCACGGGTGAAATTTGGGCGTAGGTCAACCGAGCTGAACTCCTGGCCGTCGCACACGAGACGCTAGCGCCCACAGAGGGGCGCGGCTCCTGCGGGCGTGAGATGCGTTGGCAATTCCGCCTGGGTCCACGGCCGGAGCCGCGCCGGGG
>JANXYE010000343.1 GCA_025350285.1 Chloroflexota bacterium | reverse complement strand
CCCGGACGAGCGCCCCATACTGCAACGAACCGGCCAGCAGCGACGAACGCGTCACCTCCAGGCTGCCGCCTTCGGCCTGCCGCTCGTCGAGCCAGTCTCTCAGTGCGAGACATGGGACATCGTACGTCCCACTCGTCCCCTCAATGTCCTCCGCCCGATGCGTCCCGAGGACGAGCGTGGCCAGTTCGTTCACGTCCCGGCTTCGCCAGGCCGTCCGCTCATCGAACCGCGAGTAGAGCCGCTTGCGCAGGAAGGTCATCGAGATCGTCAGCCACGTCTCTTTCGTCCGGCAGGCCATCAGGTTCCAGCCATCGCGCGCCCTCAGGAGTTGAACGCCGACATCGAGCGGTACGTCCGCGAACGCATCGGCCTCGCCGGGGAGGCCCTCACCCCCGGCCCCTCTCCCGACCCGGCGGGAGAGGGGAGACGGCGTGATCTGCTTCTTGGGCGTTAATTGCAACATAGCTTTAGGTCGAATTCCTCCTAAGCTGCTCGCGATTTGCAGTGCTGTGGAACCCCGCAAGGCCGGGTCAGCGGGCGACTCAAAGGCGACCGCCAGATCGAACGTCCCGCCGAGCCTCGCCCATGTCATTCGCCCGCTCTCCGGCCAGGCCGCGAGGAGACTGTCGAGCCCGGCCGCGACATCTGGCCAGAAGCGGTAGAGCGCAATCGTTGTTGCCACTTCAGCTGCCGTCCGTGAGTCGGCCAACCGCCTCGCAGATCGCGCGAGTCCCCGCGCTGGCCGATTGGGGACCGTCCAGGTCGATGCCGGCCTGCTCCTCGGAGGCAGTCCCCGCCGCCCGTTCCACCGCCCGTGTGAGTCGCCCGAACCTGGCCTGCCACTCCGGAGCATCGGCCGGGCTATCCTCTTCTCCCCAATCCGGCGCCGAGACGATGGCCTGGATCTCGCAAGTTGTCGGGCTCGTTGGCCAGGTGAAAAGCCCCACGCCGAACTCGTCGCTGCCTGCGACGCGGCCGTTTGGACCAATCGGGTCGCCCTCGTCGCCGGCTCCTTCGAGAGCAAGATCGGCGAGTCTGCTCGCCGCGACTTTCCAATCGCATGCGGCTGTTAGCGACATCGTGCGAATCGTGCGGAACCGGTCGCTTTGGCGTGGCGGGCTCATCGGAGGGGCGGTATCGGCGCCCGGTTCGAGCGCGAAAACCCATCCTCCGGCCGCATGTACGCGGATTGGCACGAGCGACCGCTCCTCCAGCCGCAGGTCCACGAAGTCCCGTTCGTCCGGTACCGAGACGAGCCGCCCGAGGGTGTCGTATGTCCAGCTGTGGTACTGGCAGCGGAGGGCGCGGTTGCGTCCCCGCGCCTCGCGCACCACCGGCGCCCCGCGATGGCGGCAGCTGTTGTAGAACCCCCGGATTTCGCCATCTGAGCCGCGCAGGATGAGGAGCGGCACACCGGTCCGCTCCCAGGTGAAGTAGTGCGCCGGCTGCGGCAGTTCGTCTTCCCGCCCGACGACCAACCACTGCCTCGGCCAAAGGAGCTTGTTCTCGCGAGCGGATGCCTCGGCTCCGAACGCCGCCGCGCTGCCCCCCGATTCGGACTCCATGCCTATCCCCTTCGTGTGGGGCGCCCGGTACTGGCCGGACGGCCAGCCGAGATAGTGGCGCGCCCCCGAACCTCATGTCAAAGAACTGGCGGCCTTGCCCCAAGCGCGTAGAATCCGGCCAACGCCCAGAAGGAGAATCTCAATGCCCACCCTCGCCCGCGTCGTTGTCGTCCCCGGAGATCCTGGCCCGCTCAAGATCCACGAAGTCAATCTGCCCGACCCCGGTCCGCACCAGGTGGTCGTGAAGCAGTACGCCAGCGGCATCTGCCACTCGCAACTGCACCAGATGCATCGCCCGCGCGGCGGGGTTGCCCAGGTCCTCGGTCACGAGTCCACGGGCGTTGTCATCGCCAAAGGACGCGAAGTTCGGCACGTCAAAGAAGGCGACACGGTGATGGTCACCTGGGTGCCGCGCGATGGCGAATCGGCCAGCCGCCGCGCCGAAGCTGTGACCCTCGACTTGCCCGACGGTACGACCGCCCGTTCCCAGAACGTCTTCACCTGGGCCGACAACACGATCGCCGACGAGCAGTACGTCGTAAAGGTGCCCGCCGACATCAAGCGCGACGTCACGTCGATCATCGGCTGCGCCGTGATGACCGGTTCCGGCGCGGTCTACTACACGGCCGGTGTGAAGAAGGGCGAGAGCGTCGCGGTTTTCGGCGTTGGTGGCGTTGGTCTCTCCGCAATCGCCGCCGCGGCCGTCGTCGAGGCG
>JANXYE010000470.1 GCA_025350285.1 Chloroflexota bacterium | reverse complement strand
GACTGGAAGTAGCGGCCCGGCGACCAACGGCCTTGAACCAAAGCTGGACCATCACTGGAGCATCACTATGGATAAGTTCGAAACCGTGAAGGGCAAGGCCCTCCCCCTCAACCGCGCCGATGTCGATACCGACCAGATCATTCCGGCGCAGTACCTCAAGCGCATCGAACGCACCGGATTCGGCGAGTTCGCGTTCGAGGCATGGCGCAAGGACCAGACTTCGTCGTCAACAACCCTGCCTACGCGGGCGCACCAGTGCTCCTCGCCGGGCCGAACTTTGGCTGCGGCTCATCCCGCGAACATGCTCCCTGGGCGCTGGAGGGGATGGGCATCCGGGCGATTGTGGCGCCTTCGTTCGCCGACATCTTCCGCAATAACTGCGCCAAGATCGGGCTGCTGACGGTCGTCCTCCCGCAGGCCGATATCGACCATTTGATGGCCCGTTCGGAGGAACTCCCGTCGGCCGAGATCGTCGTGGATCTCGTGACGCAGACGGTTTCCAGCGCGGACGGCAGCTTCACCCGCCGCTTCGAGATCGATCCGTTCGTGAAGAACAGCCTGGTCAACGGGCTCGATGAAATCGGGCTCACGCTCCAGGAAGGCCCGGCTATCGACGCCTTCGAAGCGAAGCGGAGCGACCTTTATCCGGTCACGGCGTAGAGCCGCATCCTCAGAACTCGGTACTCAGAACTCAGAACGGCGTCGCGGCGGCCGGATAAGCGCTTCTTGTGTCACCGAAACGAGCCGCGCACCCGTTGGCGTATAGATCGCCCCGGTGACCAGTGAGCGTGCGTTCCGCCCGATGTTGCTTTCACTGCGGTAGAGCAACCAATCGTCCCAGCGCGGCGGTTCGTGGAACCACATCGCGTGGTCCAGGCTGGCGCGCATCCCGCCGCGCCTCTCCGCCTCGCCCCACCAGGCGACGGTGCTGATGAGCCCATCGTCGCTGATCCAGGTAAGGAGGGCGGTGTGCAGGAGCGGGTCGTCCGGCATTTCACCCTTGGGCCGCATCCAGAGCGCCCGCCACGGGACGCCCGTCACCGGGTCCTTGCCGCCAGGCTTGTCGTGCCGTTGTTCGATCGGGTTCTGTTCGAGCCACTCGCGGTCCTCCGCGTCGCCGTGTGCCATGGTCCACTCGGCTTCGAGGTCGCGCAGGCTCTGTGGGGGTGGCGAATAGGGTGCCGGAGCCTGGTAGTCCTCACCCTCTTCGAGCGCCACGAAGCTCGTTGAAACGCTAAAGATCGCCTCGCCAGACTGGTAGGCGACCACATCGCGCGTCGTGAAAGAGCGCCCGTCGCGGATGCGGTAAACCGTGTAGCGAATGGGCGCGTCGTGGTTTCCGGGGCGCAGGAAGTAGGCGTGGAGGGAGTGCAGGTAGTGGCCGCTCTCCACCGTGCGGCCCGCCGCCATGACCGACTGGGCGGCGATGAGCCCGCCGAACAGACGACCCTTACCCGGCCCCGGCGACCCGAGGAAGAGGTCCTTGTCGAGCCGGTCGAGTTCGAACTGGCTGAGCAGCCGTTGCAGAGGCGTTTGGGCGGGGTCGGCCATCTCCCGATCCTACGGCAGCCGCCGCTACACGAACTCCGGCAACACTTCCCGCCCGAAGAGCTCGATGCTCGCCATAATCTTCTCGTGTGGCAGGCCGCCGAACTGGAACCAGCAAATGACCTGGTCCGCGCCGATATCCTTGTAACGCTGAATGACGCGGCGGCAGGTGGCCGGGCTGCCCACGGCATAGACGCCGTTCTCGACGAGCTGGGATAGCTGCGGCGCCTCGGCCCGGCGCGTCTCCTCTGTAGCGTCCGAGGCGTGCGCGAGGTCCCAGTACGTTTCGTAGCCGGGGACGCGGTTGTCGCGAAGAGGCTGGAAGAGGGCGGCGTTCGTCTTCTGCATCCAGGCCACCGGGCCAGCGGCCTCGGCCAGGGCCTGTTCGTCGGTGGGCGCGCAATGGACGTTCAGGAGGATGGCCACCTGTTCGTTGACGAACGCCCCGGCCGGGTCCGCCTGCTGAATGGCGCGGTGATAGGCCTCGATCCGTGGCTTCGTGCCCTCCGGCGTGCCGACCACGAATCCGAGCATCCCTACGCCGAACCGCCCGGCGATCTCGAAGGTCTCGGGGTTCGTCCCCGCCATCCAGAGCGGCGGATGCGGCTTTTGCACCGGCTTCGGCACGATGTCGCGCGGAGGGATGTCGAAGAAGCGGCCGTGGTGCTCGAAGAGCTCGTCACGCCACATGCGCGGGATCATGCGCACCGCTTCCTCCCACATCGGGCGCGAGTCAGCCGGATCGACCCCAAAGCCGTCGAGTTCCGCCACGGTCACGGAGCGGCCAGTGCCAAGGTCGAGCCGCCCACGCGAAAGGATGTCGAGCGCCGCCGCCCGTTCGGCTACGCGGATCGGGTGGTTGAAGTTCTTCGGCAGCAGGGCGATACCATGGCCGAGGCGGATGCGGCTCGTGCGCTGGCTCAGGGCGGCGAGGAAGACCTCCGGCGCGGACGAATGCGACCACTCCGGCAGCATGTGGTGTTCGACGCACCAGCAGTGGGAGAAGCCGCGCGATTCGGCCAGCACGATCTGGTCAATCGCTTCGAAGAACGTCTCGCTCTCGCGGTTCTCGGACCACGGTTTGGGCATCTGGAGTTCGTAGAGCAAGCCAAAGTTCATCGCAGGACCTCCAAGAGCAGTTCTATCAGGCGGGCGGGTTGAGCGTGGCCTGCGCCGCGCCCCGCACCTTCGTCCCCAGCGGGTAGCCGGCGTACTGCGTCAGGAAGATCGTCAGTTCTTCGAGGTCCGAGGCGCTCAGGTCACCCTTTTCGAGGCCAGCGCGCATCTGCAGGCGGAGGATGTTGTCGTTGCCCTGGGCCGCCGCGATACCGATGACCATGAGCCGCCGGTCACGCGTGCTCAGACCCGGCCGCAGCCAGATGTCGCCGAAGAGCTGTTCGTAGAGGATCACCTCCCAGTCCGAAGGCTCGGG
>JANXYE010000335.1 GCA_025350285.1 Chloroflexota bacterium | reverse complement strand
TTGGGACTTGAAACCGCCCTCTCAATCCCGTTAATGAACTCCATTGAGCCAAGTATGTTCCTTATCAACACGGAGGACTCGGGGTGGCTCTTAATCAGCGCATCTTTTTCGTCGTTGGACAACATGAAGTTACCCTTGTCTCTTGGAATATTCCCAGCGACCATTGGCGAGAGGTCGGAAATTGGACTGGGGTGCTTTTCAACGATGATGTTTGGGCCACTAACAAGGTAGGCATTTATTCTGTCAACCGTCTTACGCTGATCTTCCCAGTAGATGTGCTTTGGCTTATTGTTTTTTTTGGTTACGCCAGCAACGATACAAATTACATTTGCGTTGTGGCTTGCGTTGTTCGACCAGTTAAAATCCTTGTGGGCGAAGTAGATTTCTTGTCCTCTCAAGAAAATTGGCGGCCAAATGATAGGTACTTGAACGCCTTGGCAAATCGAGTTTGTAGAAACAAAAGCAAACGCCCCTTCGGTCGCAATGTATTCGGACGCCTTCCAGAACCAGCCCGCGATATAGTCCATCGCCTTATGATTGCTACTGCCTCCAAGTACACTTTTCAAGTCGGCCTTCTGAGCATCATTCTGAAATTTGTCGCCCACATACGGTGGATTGCCACAAATATACGTCTCGCCGCCTTCGTTCTTGAAGTCGATTTCCGTCTGATTGAGTGGCACACTAAACAAATCATCCGCCACAAGTTTTACGCCCGTGCCTGTGGGGGGGCAGACACTCAACCAATCCAACCGCAGCGCATTGCCACAAACGATCCAGTTTTGTGCATCCAGCGGCAAAAATTCTGCCAGCGCATCCTTCTGACCTCGATACAACACATCGCACTGAAACTCGGCAATGATGAGCGCTAGGCGCGCAATCTCTGCCGGAAAATCACGAAGCTCGATGCCCCGGAAGTTAGTCAGCGGAATCTCGCTGCCCAGATGGTGTTCGTCTCGGCGGCGGTTGATTTCGGCCTCGATTTCGCGCATCTGCTTGTAGGCGATGACTAGAAAGTTGCCGGAGCCGCAGGCCGGATCGAAAACACGGATGCGTGCCATGCGCTTGCGCAGGTTCAGCAGCTTGCGCTCGTTATCACCCGCCTCGGCCAACTGCGCGTGCAGATCATCCAGAAAAAGCGGGTTCAGCACCTTCAGAATGTTGGGTACGCTGGTGTAGTGCATCCCCAAGGCGCCGCGCTCTTCGTCATCATTCACCTCAGGTTCCCCGTCGGCCAGGCGCACCCCGAGACCTCCGAACCGCCCTTGCGCCGAGTATTCGGAACGCGACCACTCCCTTACGGTCGCGGTTCGTTAGCATTGTCGCTCCGAAGCGGCGGTCACCCCCTTGACTTCGAAGGCGATCCAGCATGCCCGGCCCTCTCCACGGACTCCGAGTCATTGAAACCGCGACCGGCGTCGCTGGAGCTTACTGCGGCAAGCTCCTCGCCGGTTTCGACGCCGAAGTGATCAAGGTCGAACCACCTGAAGGCGATGCCCTCCGTCTGGAAGGCCCGTTCCCCGGCGATCTCCCGGATCCGGAGAAGAGCGGCCTCTTCCTCCACCTCAATACCGGCAAGCGCAGCGTCGTGCTGCCCGCCGGTCTTGGCATCGATTCGCTTCTCGCTGGCGCCGATGTCCTCATAACATCCGATCCCCGCGATGCGGCCCTGCCCACGGAGGCCCTCATCGTCGCCGCCGTCACGCCCTTCGGCCTAACCGGGCCATACGCGAGCTTCGCTGGTGGCGAACTCGTCACCTATGCCCTCAGCGGCTACATGTCCCTCACCGGCGCACCGGATCGCGAACCGTTGAAGGCGTACGGCCAGCTCATCCAGTACCAGGCCGGCGCCCACCTCGCCCTCGGCGTGGTCGCCGCCCTCCTCGCCCGCGAGACCACCGGCCGCGGACAGCTTATCGACTGCTCAGCTATGGAATCCGGGACGTTCCTTCTCGGCGGAGTCGAACAGAACGCCTATTTCTATGCCGTGGTCGCTCGCCGCAACGGCACCCGCCTCATGGGTTTTCCGCCCCAGCACTCCTACCCATCGACCATCCGCCCCTGCAAGGACGGCTTCGTCCATGCCCATTCGAACAACCGTTACCTGGACCTGCTCGGCGCCATGATCCCCCACCCGCGCCTCTCCGATCCGGACCTCCTCCACGCGATGATGGGCCACGCCGACGAAATCGACGCGATCATGGACGATTGGCTAGCCGGTAAGACCCGCGAACAGATCGTCCCTCTCGCGCAATCCTTCCGCCTTCCCTTCACCGAAGTCCGCACCCCCGGCGAAGTGCTCCGCGAAGAGCACCATCAGGAGCGTGGCAGCTTCGTCACCGTCAACCATCCTGGCTACGGCCCGCTCCTCCAGCCCGGCGCCCCGATCCGTATGTCCGCAACCCCCTGGCGAACCAGCCCAGCCCCTACGCTCGGCGCCGGCACTGGTGCCATCGCACCACGGCCCGCCATCAGCCAACAGCCAACGGCCTCGTCCAGCGAGCTCCGCCGCCCGCTCTCGGGCGTCCGCATCATCGATTTCACCAACGCCGTCGCCGGACCCATCACCTCGTCCGTCCTCGCCGCCCTCGGCGCCGAGGTGATCAAGGTCGAAGCGCTCAATGGCCGGCCTCGCAAGGCGGCTGGCACGGCCCCGCTGCTCGCCGGGGCCGAAGACCGGGGCTGGGACCGGATGATGCTCTTCAACGGCTTCAACCACGGCAAGATCGGCCTCTCCCTCGACGTCACGAAGCCCGCCGGCCGCGACATCTTCCTCAAGCTCGCCGCCCAGGCCGATGTCGTCGTCCAGAACTTCGCCCCGCGCGTCATGCCCAACCTCGCGCTCGCCTACGAAGACCTCCGCGCCGTCAACGAGGACATCATCCTCGTCTCGATGCCCGCCTTCGGCCTCAGCGGCCCCTACCGCGACCGCATCTCTTACGGGCCGGGCATCGACGCTATGAGCGGCCTCTCCCACCTCACGGGCTACCAGGACGGGCCCCCGCTCAAGCCCGGCAACTTCTTCTGCGATCAGAACGCCGCCATCCACGCCGCCTTCGCCACCTGCACCGCCCTCTTGCATCGCAACCACCAGGGCGAGGGCCAGCACGTCGAACTCCCAATGATCGAAGGCGAGTTCCAGGTCCTCGGCGACGCCTACATCGACTTCGTCATGAACGGCCGCGAACGCATGCGCAGCGGCAACGATCACCCCTCGATGGCCCCGCATGGCGTCTTCCCCTGCGCCGGGGACGACCGCTGGCTCGCCATCGCCGTCGAGACGGACGCCCAGTGGCGTGGCCTCTGCTCGGTCATGGGGAAACCCGCCCTCGCGGACGATCGCCGCTTTGCAACCAGCCCCACCCGCCACGCCAACCGCGCCGAACTTGTCGCGCCCATCTCGACCTGGACGTCCATGCAGGATCACTACGCCGCCATGCACGCCCTCCAGGTCGCCGGTGTGCCCGCTGCCGCCGTCCTCGACGCGGGCGAACTCCTGACCGATCCGCACATCGCCGCCCGCCACGGCTTCGAATTCGTCGACACGCCCGGAGTGGGCCCCACTCCATACGCCCGTGTCGCCTTCACCCTCAGCGACACGCCGATTCCCCTCGAACGCCCCGCTCCGGCGTTCGGCGGCGCCAACGACTACGTCCTGCGTGAACTTCTCGGTCTGCCTGCCGCCGGGATCGCGGTGCTAAAGCAAACCGGCGTCGTCTCCGATGAACCAGCCGGCTCCGGCTCCCACTCATAGCGCCGAGTTGCTCTGGCTCCCGGCGGACAGACGCTTGGGGCGTTAGTAGGAGCGGTTGGCCAGCCAGCGGTCGAGCTGCGGCCAGAGCCGGTAGATGGCGTTCCCGCCGGCCACCAGGCTTACGTGCCCGCCCTTCATGATGATGTCCTGCTTATCTTCGCTGCCCGCCAGTAGCACCAGGTCGCGCGAAGCGTCAGCCGGGACGATGTGGTCGTGCTCGGCCGTCACGTGCAGCAACGGCTTCGTGATGTTCTTCAGATCCACCCGCCGTCCGCCAAGTTCGAGTTCTCCCTTGACCAGCTTGTTCTCCCACATCAGTTCCTTCGTCGTCTGGCGGAAGGTCTCGCCCGGGAACGGGATCTGGTCGGCGCCCCAGCGATCCATCAGCCGGAAGCTGCGGGTGAACTCGTCGTTCCACATGTTGTCCCAGAGCCGCACCTGCCCGATCGACTTCGACATTGGGCGAAGCATCTCGAACGAACTGGACATCATCTCCGGCGGCACGTTCCCGAGCGTGTCCACGATCCGGTCCACGTCGAACCAGCGCGGGTCCGCAAACGTCTTCTGAAGGCCCATCCCGTCGTAGTTCACCGGCGTGGTGAAGCAGGCGAGGTTCTTCATCGGCCCATCCGGGTTCAATGCCGCATACAGCAGCGTGAGCAGCCCGCCCATGCAGTACCCCACAAGCGAAACTTCTTCCTCGCCCGTCTCCTCCTGCACCTTTTCGATGCACGAAGGGATGAAGTCGTCCACGTAGTCTTCGAGCCTCAGCTTCGCGTCTTCCGGGCGCGGCGTGCCCCAGTCGATCATGAAGATGTCGTAGCCCTTTTGCACCAGGAACTCCACGAGACTCTGGCCCGGCGTTAAGTCCAGGATGTACGGCTTGCTCACGAGCGACATAACGAGTAGCACAGGCACCCGGTAGATCTCGTCGGATTGCGGCCGGTAGTGATACAGCTTGAGCGTGCCACGAGAGTAAATCGTGTCCTTCGGCGTCAGGCCCACCGCCGGGTCGCCGGCCGTGATGTATTCGAGGCCCTTCACCTGGCGCTGGATTGTCCGCTCGATCTCCTTGCGCACGCGCGCCGAAAGCCCTTGCTCCTCCTCCGTTAGCGGCGCCACCGGGGCCTTCTGCGCTGGCGGCATCGTCACGGGCCGCTCTTTGGCTGGCGTTACGGTGGCGGCCCGGGTCGGAGCGGTCGTCGGCGACGGCATTTTGGTTTCTCCAATTGTGATTTCTGTCACAGATAACGTACATGATTTCGCAACCATCTTGGAAGCGGTTGCAACCTATAGCACTAGTAGAACGCATCAACGTTACCGCCGCATTAACCCAGCAACGGAGAGTTGTAATTCCGTATCTCGTTCGGAAACGAACCCTTACGCCGGCACCCGTCCGATGATGCCCGCCCGTTCGAGAGCGTCGATCGCGGCTTCGTCCCGCCCGAGGCCCGCCAGGATTTCGTCGTTGTGCTCCCCGAGCAGCGGCGCCGGCGTCATCGTCGCTGGCCGCATCCCATCCCGCAGCACGGGCAGGGATGGGTACAGATGGAACCCCACCGGCTCGCGCTTGTGCCCAACGTAAAAGCCCGCCGAAGCGAACGGTTCGTTCGCAAGCACGTCCGGTTCGCCGTTTACCGGCGCCGCCGGTATGCCCTGCGCCACCAGCACGTTCACCGCTTCGTCGCGCTCCCGTGCAGCGCACCAGCCAGCAAGATCCCCGCCCGTGAGCGCGTTCAGCGCCGCCAAAGTATCTGCCTCCCGCAGCTCGACCGCGACCCAGCGATCCTCACCGGCCGCCTGGAACGCGCCGGAAACGAGTGCCCCCGGCCGCCGGTTTCCCATCCGCCCCCGCTCCTGCCCCGTCCGTTGATAGTCGATCAAATGCTCGGCCACCAGCGGCAGAAACCCTTCGAGCTGCGCCCCCTCAATGCAGCGGCCCTTCCCATCCCGCGCTCGCGCCCGCAGCGCCGCCAGCACGGCGATCGCTCCGTTCAGCCCCGATACCGGGTCGCCGAACGCGTTGCTCATCTGGAACGGCACCGTCGCGTCGTCGTACCCAATCATGGAGGTAATGCCCGACATCCCCTCTATCGTGTTGCCGAAGACCACGTAGTCCTTTTCCGGCCCCACGGCGCCGAATCCCGGCTGGTGCAACAGGATCAGCCGGGGGTTGTCCCGCGACAGTGTCTCGTAGTCCAGCCCCAACTTGCCGATCACGCCCGTCGTGTAGTTCTCGATGACCACGTCCGCCGTCGCGAACAGCTCCCGCGCCAACCGCTGGCCCTCCGCCGTCCCGAGGTCGATGGTCAGCCCGCGTTTGCCCCGGTTCACGGTATTGAATACGTGGCTCGTCTCGTGGAGCTGGTTCGTCGGGTCGTCCCCCGGGGGCCGTGACCCCCGCCACCAGTCGTAGCGCGTGTGGCTTTCAAGCTTGATCACGTCCGCCCCGTAGCTGGCGAGTACATGCGAAACGAGCGGCCCGGCCCACCCCATCGAAAAGTCGATGACCCGCGGCTTGCCCGGCGCCCACGGCCCATCCGGCCGGGCCTCCTCCGCCGTTGGCCCTGTCTCCGCGATGACTCGAGCGGGCTCGCCCGGCGCCTGGAACGTCCGCCCTGACGGCGTCGTCACCCGCTTCCACGACTCCCGCGCCGCCAGGTGCGGAGACGCGAGTACCTCCGCCATCCCCGGCAGCGGCGAATTCGGGATACGCGCCCGCTGCAGTTCGTGATACACCTCGAACCGCTCGCGTTGGCACGTCCACGCCGAAAGGTATTCGTCCAGCTCATCCAGGTGCCGCATCCGCTCCGGGATACTCGCGAACCTTGGGTCCGAAACCAGCTCCGGGTGGCCAACCACCTCGCACAGCTTGACGAACTGGTGGTGCAGGGCCGCATGGATCCCGATCCACCCGTCGCTCGCTGGCAGGTTCACGAGCGCGCATTGCGCCCGGTTGAACCGCTTGCCGTAGCGCGCCCGCACAGCGCCGTAATACTGAAACGCGACCGCGTCGTAGATCGTCGTCGCGTTTACCGCTTCCACCATCGAGACCACCGAGAGGCCCGTCTCAGTCCCGGCCGCCAGTGCGTGAATCGTGGCGAACAACCCCGCCACGAACTGGCCCTGGGCGCCTGGTGGCCCCAGTGGCTCCTCGCCTGGTTCGCCCACGGCATGCATCCAGCCGCCCGCCGCGTGCAGCAGCAGGTCCGTCCAGGGCCGCTCGGCCCAGTCGCTGTCGATCCCCCACGGCGTGATCCAGATCACCGGCCGGCCCGCCGCCGCGGCGTCGATCCTCTCCCGGTTTAGGCCGTTCACCGGCGCGTCCGTGATCAGGAGCGTGGTCCCCTGTCCGCCGATCCCCGGGTCCGCGGCGAACCGTGCGCCCTCGGCCAGGAACGCCCCGATCCCCTCCCGGTCGAGCGCCGAAACGTGCTCCACCTCCGCCCCGTAAGCCCGCAGCAGCCAGCCCGCGTAGGCCGCCGCCACACCGTGCGACGCGACCTCGATCCGTGTCCCCGTGACCAGATCCATCGTGGCGGGATTCTACGCTCCACGCTCTGGAGCGAAAGTGGCCGTGGGTCGCCTGCTACACTCAACCCATGAGCCCCTTCGAACGCGCTATCGAACTGATCGACGCCGCGAACGCTGGCGACCCCAATACCCTCACGTTCCACGGCCAATCGCACCCCAAGGAACTCCTCCACGCTGAGCTCCTCACTGCCTGGGTCCGGAAACTCCGTCCATCGCCGTCCGAAGAACTGCTCCTCGCCGCCCGCGCCCACCACCTCCGCCGCTGGGAACGCCCCCGCGCCGCCTACCCTCCGGGCCGCGGCGGCTACCTCCGCTGGCGCCGCGATGCCCACCACTGGCACGCCGCAATCACCGCCCCCCTCCTCCGCCAGGCTTGCTACGGCGACCCCATCGTCGCGCGCGTCTCAGCCCTCATCTCCAAAAGCGCCCCTCCAGGCGACGCAGACGCGCAGGCCCTCGAAGATGGTCTCTGTCTCGTTTTCCTCGAAACGCAGCTTGATGAACTCGCCGGCCGCCTGGACCACCAGAAGATGGTCGATATCCTGCGCAAGTCCTGGCGCAAGATGAGCCCGCCCGCCCGTGAAGCCGCTCTCGGCCTCGCCTTCAGCCCCGCCGAGTTCTCGCTCGTGCGCGAAGCGCTCGGCGACGGCTGATCTGGGCAGTCGCAACCCGCCAGCCGAACTTAGTGAGAGAGACAACGTTGGAGATCTGTCCGTGCGCGTGCTTGTTGCCGGTGGTGCTGGCTTCATCGGGTCCAACCTCTGCGCCCGCCTGCTCGATGACGGCCACGAGGTCTGGTGCGCCGACAACTTCGTCACCGGCCGCGCGAAGAACATCGCGCCCCTGGCGGATTCGCCCCGCTTCTTCTTCGCCGAAGCCGACATCATCGGCGGCCTCCCGCCCATGCCCCGCCTCGATGCCGTCTTCCACCTGGCCAGCCCCGCCAGCCCCCCCGGCTACCAGCGCTTCCCGATAGAAACCATGCGCGTGAACAGTGAAGGCACCCGCCACCTCCTCGATCGCGCAACCGTGGACGTCGCCCGCTTCCTCTACGCCAGCACCTCCGAAGCCTACGGCGACCCCCTCGAACATCCGCAGCTCGAAACCTACCGGGGCAACGTCAGCAGCACCGGTCCGCGCTCCATGTACGACGAAGCGAAGCGCTACGGCGAAGCCCTCACCATGGCCTACCACCGCACCCGAGGCGCCGACGCCCGCATCGTTCGCATCTTCAACACCTATGGTCCCCAATCCGATCCCGAAGATGGCCGTCTCGTGCCGAACTTCATCACCCAGGCCCTCCGGCGCCAGCCGCTCACGGTCTACGCCGATGGCCGCCAGACACGTTCCCTCTGCTACGTCTCCGACCTGGTCGAAGGGCTCGTCCGCGCCCTTGACTGCGATGCCGCGCGTGGCGAGGTGATCAACCTTGGCAACCCGGAAGAGCACACGATCCTCGAATTCGCCGAGATCATCCGCGAACTAACCGGCTCCCGCTCCGAACTCGTCTTCTCCGAGCCCGCCGTTGGTGACGACCCGCAACGCCGCCGCCCGGACATCTCCCGTGCCCGCCATCTCCTCGGCTGGGAGCCCGCCATCTCGCTCTGGGATGGCCTCGCCCGTACCACTCGCTACTTCCGCGAAGAGCTCGGCCTTCTCGAACCATCGGAGTCCCATTGATGCGCGCCCTCGTGACCGGCGGCGCGGGATTCCTCGGCAGCCACCTGGTCGATCGTCTGGTCGGCGCCGGGCACGACATCACCATCCTCGACAACTTCCGCCGCGGCCGCCACGCGTTCCTCCCCGCCCAGGGCGTGAGGGTCTCCGAAGGCGACATCCGCGACTACGACGCGGTCGCCGCCGTCTGCGCCGGCGTGGACACGGTCTTCCACCTCGCCGCCCAATCGAACGTCCTTGGCGCGATGCAGGACATCGACTATTCGTTCACGACGAACGTCGTCGGCACCTTCAACGTCCTCAAGGCCGCGACCGAGGCTGGCTGTGCGAAGGTCATCTTCAGTTCATCGCGCGAAGTCTACGGCGAACAATCCGTGCTCCCCGTGCCCGAATCCGCCTCGCTCACCGCCAAGAATCCGTACGGCGCCAGCAAACTCGCGGGCGAAGCCTACTGCCGAGCCTGGGCTTCCTTTGGCTCCTTTGAATGCGCCGTCCTCCGCTTCGGCAACCTTTACGGCCCGCGCGATACCGGCCGCGTTATCCCGCTCTGGATCGAACGCGCACTCCGCGGCGAACCGCTCCAGGTGTTCGGCGGCGACCAGGTGCTGGACTTCGTCCCCGTGAGCATGGCGGTCGATGCGCTCCTGGCCGCCGCCACTCGTCCCCTTGATGGTCCGGTGAACGTGGGCACGGGCCTGGCCACGCCCATCCTCGCGCTCGCCGAACGCATCCGCGAACTCACCTCACGGCGTTCGGAGATCCAGCTTCTGCCCGCCCGTGGAGCGGAGGTCGTGCGCTTTGTCGCCGATACGCGACGGATGCGCGAAGCGCTGGGCATCGTCCCGCCCGCCGACCCGCTGGAGGCGCTGCCCCAACTCTGTGCCGCGTTCGCCGCCTGAGCGACGATTGATCTGGTAAATCGGCGCCCGCACGCCCTTGAACCGTTCCGGCGACCCGATAAGCACCTCGCGCAGCGGAGAGACTGGCGGCTCGAGAGTCGGCTCCACCACTGTCTTGCGGCCCCGCATCCAGTTCAGTCCGCCAAGGAGCTGCCCCGGCGTGTAGACCCGCGCGATAAGCACCCCGGCCGCGTACACCCCTCCGCCCGCCACGCCAATCGCGAGGAAGCCGCCCGGGCGCGCCACGAGCATCGCCGCCGCCGTCGCCAAGGCCACCAGCGCAAGCCG